>JAMOQG010000083.1 GCA_027064135.1 Peptostreptococcaceae bacterium
GTTGTAAAGAAAATGGCAGAAGCCATAAGTAAACAATTATAAATAAGTAAAATAGAAAAAGCCTCATTCTCAATAAATGAATTATTGAAATGAGGCTTTGAGTAGTTAAAACTCAGGAAGTTAACAATTAATTATTGCTAATTTCTTTGGGGCTTCATATTTCCAAGCAATATATTATAACTTGCACAATAAAATGATTACAACTTGCACAATGAAAACGTTACAACTTGCACAAAAGAATTGTAAAAATTCATATATCATGATATTATGGATACGGTGATAAATATGAATGAGTATATTAGTAGAACTATGGATAAGGTAATCAAATATGAATTGGAAGCCTTTGGGGCAGTTGTAATAACTGGTCCAAAATGGTGTGGTAAAACTACCACTGCAAAGCAAATAGCGAAAAGTGTTTTATATATGCAACATCCAGATAAAAAAGAATCTTATTTAACGCTTGCAAGAATACAACCTTCAAAATTATTAGAGGGAGAAAAACCAAGATTGATTGATGAATGGCAAATGGCTCCACAACTTTGGGATGCTGTAAGATTTGATGTAGATGTAAAAAATGAAACTGGACTTTATATTCTGACAGGTTCCACTACAGTTAATGAAAATGAAATATCACATTCTGGTGCAGGAAGGATTAGTCGAATTAAAATGAGAACGATGTCTTTATTTGAATCATTAGAATCAAATGGCAGTGTAGGGCTTGAAGACTTATTTGATGGGGATAATGATGTTAATGGAGTTTCAACTTTAAGTATAGAAGATTTAGCCAAACTTATTATAAGGGGGGGTTGGCCAGGCAATTTAAAAAAGCCATTGAAAGTAGCTATGAGATCAGTAAAAGGTTATTGTGATATAATTGCAACTTCGGAGATTAAAACTGTAGATGGCATCAAAAGGAATGAAGAAACTACGAAAAGTATTTTAAGATCATTAGCAAGACATACATCATCAACAGCATCAGATTCAACAATATTAAGTGATGTTAAAGTTAATAATTCATCAATACATAGGAATACTTTGTCAGATTATTTAATTGCATTGAAAAAACTTTTTGTAATAGAAGATCTAAAGGCATGGAGTCCAAAATTAAGATCGAAAACTATCATAAGAACATCTAATAAAAGACATTTAATAGACCCTGCAATTGCTGCGAATATGTTAAATGCATCACCAGAGGATTTAATATATGATATGAATACCTTTGGCTTATTATTTGAATCTTTAGTTATTAGAGATCTAAGAATATATTCACAGGTTATAGGAGGAACTGTATTTCACTATAGAGATAATACAGGTTTAGAAGCAGATGCAGTCATACATTTAGATGATGGAAGATGGGGGCTAGTAGAGGTTAAATTAGGAGATAATCTAATAGATGAAGCTGCTACAAATTTGAAAAAATTAAAAGATAGAATTGATACTAATATGCTTAATGAACCTTCATTTTTAATGATTATTATAGGAACAGGGTATGCCTATAAAAGAAAAGATGGTGTACTTGTTGTCCCGATTGGATGCTTAAAGTATTGATATAGAATAATTCAAGAATTAATCCTGAATTTCACGTGATTTCAATCGTGTGAAATTCAGTTCATTGATTTAAATTATTTAGCTAAATTAGGAAGAGTGTTTAGAATTGTTAAAGAGAGTTATTATAATTATAAAGAAGATTTTTTAGAATCCAATGCTACAGATGATATTAGGTATAAAGTAATGGAGCCTTTTGAAATGATTTTTAACATTGAGAAGTGGACTAACGAAAAAAAACAAAAGACTGAAGACTATAAGAAAGTAGCAGAAATTTTATATTATATTAAAGAAAATATTAATGAGTTATTAGAGTTTAATGTGTTTATGTGGGAATTAGAAGCAAGAAATATTTTTGGTGAAGCTTTTTCAGTTTTGTCTAATGAAGATAAAGAAGAAATTATTAAAAATTTTAAGATGTTCTTAAACTTAACTTATTGGAATTAAAAAATGAGTTTAATCATCATAATAAAATAGATGATTAAACTCATTTAATAATTAATATACTAATAACTATATAAAACAGATAATTCTCCATTTTCATCTTCAAAAACTATGAATGTATATAGAGTATTATTATTATCATCTTCAGGTGGTGGACCATCATTTCCTTCATCCATATTATTATCTTCTTTTGGCATATAATCCATTGTGTTTATAACAAAGGTTTCTATGTCATTTGTGCCCTCTACATTAAATGAATCATGAATAACAATATAAGGCATATCTCCCATCATCATTCCTTCACCAGCACTTATTCCATCTCTTACTTTTTCAGGAGAACTTCCTTTTTTAAAAACCTCATCCGCTTCAACTAGAAAATATAAAGTACAAGCACGATTTGCTTTTACATTAATTGTAATATTAGGCATATTTTTAGTTACTTTTGGATAACCTTCAAGAATTAAAGGAAGATTAAGGTTTTCATTGCTAGTATTTTCAGTTGCTTCAGCAGTTTTGGTATCAGATGGTTTTTGTTCTGCATCATTAGATGTTTCAGTTTTTTCTTCCTTATTTTCTTCATTTTTTTTGGTTTCAGTTGTCTCGGAATTAGAATTATTTTCTGTTTCAGTATAACTTTCTTCTTTCGTATCTGTATTAGTTGGAGCTTCTTCTTTATTATCTTTATTATCATCATTTTTTTCATTATCTTCATGAGCTGTGCTTTCTTTAGTTTCAGTAACTGGATCTTCTTCAGTATTATTTGATATTATTTGAATATCTTTTGATCCTACTTTAACATTAGCTATGCCTACTTCACTTTTAATTGTTTCTGTATTAGTAGGAAGAGAACAATATTCAGCATTAATCCAAGCTTCAACAATAGTACCACCGCTTATAGTTACTGATTTTCCATAAGATGAGTAAAAATACATTTTAGAAGTGTCTACCATATTTATATTAGATAAATTTGCATTTTTTAAAACAGACATTAATGAAACGCTTCCATCAATTTTAACATTTGCTGTAGATTCTAAAGATACTTCAGGATAATTGCCTTTTAAAAGAACATTTACAGCATCTGATGTTTTTTTATTATTAATTACAACTGATTTAGTATTTTCACCTTGTGATTCTACTCTACAATCACTCGCAATTTGTATTCCTTCAAAGCTAGTATTTAAATCTAAAACAAGGTTTGGATTAGTTTTACTTTCTACAATTAATCGTTTTCCAACAACATTAATAAAATAGCCAGAATTTGGACCGCCACCATGAATAAATATTGTTCCATTTACGATTACATTTTCAATATAAAATTCTCCGTCAGCTACGGATTCATCAATATATAAATCACCTTTAATTGTCATTTCTTTTATTTTTGTACCACTATCAGTAATATGCAAATCATCACCATTTTGTATATAACCAACAGAAATTTCTTCAGTAGTTTCTATATTTTCTTTTTCTTCTACAGCAACTTCAGTTTTTTCTTTAGTTTCAGTAGTTTTTTCAATAGGCTCAGTTTCAACTGGTTGACTACTACAGCCAGATAGAATCAGAATAAATAGCATAAATGTTATAATTAATAAAGTTTTCTTCATAAAATCCCCCTTTTATATGTATAACGATATTATTAGTTATTAAAATTATACTATTGATTTGAAAAATTTTAAAGGAAAAGCTTGTGAAAGGTAGTTATTTTAATGTTTTTATTATTTTATTCTATATATTTTTTTATCAGCAATATATGGTAAAATATTAAAAACGGAATGTGATAGTATGAGCTATGCTAAATTAAAAGATTATTATGCCAAAATAAAAAATGAAAATGTAAATATTCGTAAAGATTAGTGTTATTGCAGTGTAGGTTTTGCATATATTTAGATTAAAATAACGAATAGTTTCAGTTATGTTTAATTGGGTAAACATAATTATTATTAATTCTTGGAATAGAAGGAAAAATTGAGGAGGAAATATGTTTAATTGGGTAACATTACATGTTAAAGATTTAGATGCATCAATAATGTTTTATCAAAAAATTATAGGATTAAAATTAAATAGACGTTTTGAAGCAGGAGCTGGAGTTGAAATTGCATTTCTAGGAACTGGCGAAACTCAAGTAGAATTAATTAAATTAGGAGAAAATACTTCGCCAATATTTGGTAAAGATATTTCTTTAGGATTTGAAGTTTCATCCATTGAAGAGTTTATTAAAATTAATGAAGTAAAAAATTATAAAGGGCCAATACAACCAAATTCACAAATTAAGTTTATTTACATTCAAGATCCAGATGGATTAAATATTCAATTAATTGAAAGCATAAAAAAATAGTTTTTAATGAAATACCTCCAAATATAATAATAGGTGGTATTTTTTTTTGCAATCTATTGACAATTATTCTTAACGAATATATAATACCCATGAAAGGAAGTGATGGGACATGAAAGGACGATATTGTACTGTACAAGAAGCTTCAGAAACTATTGGAGTTCATCCAAAAACAATAAGAAGATATATTTACGATGGTAAATTATCTGCTAGAAAAATAGGTAGAGAATGGCAAGTAGATATTGTTTCAATTGAAGAATTATTAAAAAATTCTACTAATAGCTGTTGCTCTTCATCATCAAGTGAAGATGATTATTGTGTGTTTATGGATAATGATGGTTTTCAATCGGATGATGAAATTCAAATTTGTTCTATAATAGACATATATATTGAAAATAAAAACATTTTAACTGAAATTTTAAATGGAATAAATTTAAAGGTAAATAATTATGATGAAACAAAGAAATTTAAATATAATTATGTATATGATAATGCGCTTAAAAAAACAAGATTAGTTTTTTGGGGATCTGCTGATTTTATGTCACAAATTATAGATTTCCTTAAAAAATATTCTTAAAAGGGGGTATATATGCAAAATAAGATTATCATAATTGATGGAATGAGTTGTTCAGCTTGTGCAAGCAATATTGAAAAAAAATTAAATAATAATGAATTTGTAGAAAAAGCTGTAGTTAATTTAACTACTAAGAAATTATCTATAGATTTTAATGAAATGAAAATAAAATTAGATGATATTGAAAATATTATTGAATCTCTTGGTTATATACCACAAGTTGAAAACAAAATAAAAGAAGTTAGAATTCCGATAGAAAATATTACATGTGCGACATGTGCTCAAACAGTAGACAAATTTATTAATAAATTAGATGGTATAAAAAGTACTAATGTTAATGGATTAACTAAAATAGCCACTATAAAATATGATATTGATAAAATTAGAATTAGCAATATAAAAAAACAAATAATTAAAGCTGGCTATAAACCATTAAATATCATTAAAGAAGAAAAAATAATTGAAAAAAAAGAAAAGTCTTTTTTTGGTATTAGATTTAAAGTTGCAATTACATTTGCAATACCACTTTTTTTACTATCTATGGGACCAATGATTGGTCTAAAAGTACCTAATATTATAGATATGTCATCTAATCCTATTAATCATACATTATTACAGTTTTTATTGTTAATTCCAATACTTATTGCAGGTAAAAGATTTTATATTAGTGGTTATAAATCGTTATTTAAAGGTTATCCAAATATGGATTCGCTTGTTGCTGTTAGTACATCAGCTGCGATATTTTTCGGAATATATGCATTTTATCAGATTTATAATGGTAATGTTGAATATGCAAATGATTTATATATTGAATCAGCAGGCACTATTATTGCTTTAATTATGTTTGGAAAAAGCCTTGAAGAAAAATCTAAGAAGAAAACTTCAAAAGCAATTGATAAATTAATAAATTTAAAACCAATAGAAGCAATAGTAATTGATAGTAATGAAGAAATATTAATCCCTATTGATGAAGTAGAAGTAGGAGATATAGTTCTTATTAAGCCTGGTGTAAAAGTTCCAGTTGATGGAGTTGTTATAGATGGTGAAAGCTATATTGATGAAGCAATGATAAGTGGGGAAAGCATACCAAAATTAAAAAAAATTAAATCACAAGTAATAGGTGGCACTATGAATAAAAATGGATCACTTTTAGTTAAAACAGAGAAAGTGGGGAAAGACACAGTACTTTCAAATATTATTCGTATGGTTGAAGAAGCTCAAAATACAAAAGCTCCAATTGCACGTTTAGCAGATATTATTTCAGGATATTTTGTACCAGCTGTTATTTTTATAGCTATAATATCTTCTTTGTTATGGTTTGTATTTACGCATGATTCTTCATTAGCAATAAGAATATTTGTAACGGTATTAGTAATTGCATGTCCATGTGCTCTTGGGTTAGCAACACCTACAGCTATTATGGTTGGTACTGGTAAAGGTGCTGAAAACGGAATTTTAATAAGATCTGGAGAAGCGCTTGAAACATTGCATAAAATTCAGGCTGTTGTATTAGATAAAACAGGAACAATAACTGAAGGGAAACCATCAGTAACTGATATTATTAAATATTCTAATGATAGTATTGAAGAAGAATTATTAATGATAGCTTCATTAGAAAAAAAATCAGAACATCCTTTATCTTTAGCGATAGTAGATAAAATAATTAATGAAGATACAGTTTTAATGGATGTAGAGTATTTTGAAAATATTCCTGGTAAAGGATTAAAAGGAAAAATAAATAATAAAAATATTTTAATTGGTAATGAGAAATTAATGGGCAATTTAGTATTAGAAAATATTAAAAAAGATGCATTAAAATTATCAAATGAAGCGAAAACACCTATATATTATTCAGTTAATGATAAAATAATATGTTTATTTGGTATTAGAGATGAAATAAAAACAAGTTCTAAAAAAGCAATTAAGTTATTAAAAGATAGAAACATTAAAGTATTTATGATTACAGGAGATCACATAAATACTGCATCTGCAATTGCTAAAGAAGTTGGTATAGAAAATGTAATTGCTGATGTACTACCTAGCGAAAAATTAAATGAAGTTAAAAAATTAAAAGAAAAAGGACATATTGTTGCTATGGTTGGTGATGGAATTAATGATGCTCCAGCATTAGCTCAAGCTGATGTTGGTATTGCAATTGGATCAGGTACAGATATTGCACTTGAATCTGCTGATATTGTACTTATGAAAAACAGTTTGTTAGATGTTACTAGTGCAATAAAATTATCTAAAGCAGTAATAACTAATATTAAACAAAATTTATTTTGGGCTTTTTTTTATAATATATTAGGAATTCCAATTGCAGCTGGAGTACTTTATATATTTGGTGGACCTTTACTTAGACCGATGTATGCTGCTTTTGCAATGTCATTAAGCTCAGTTACAGTTGTTTCAAATGCTTTAAGGTTAAGAAATTTTAAAATTGAAGATATGGAGGATAAAATTATGACTAAAGAATTATTAATTGAAGGTATGATGTGTAGCCATTGTGAAGGAAGAGTTAGAACAGAATTATTAAAATTAGATGGTTTAAAACTTATTAATATAAGCGCAGAAAAAAATAATGCAGTAATTAAAATAAATGAAGGTATTAAAAATGAAATGTTAATGAAAGCAGTTGACGATGCAGGATACAAAATAACTAAAATCATATAATATTATAGGGTTTATCATATTTATAAAAAAACCTTCTTATAATAATTTTTAAATAATTATCTTATAAGAAGGTTTTTTTATATTAATAATTTGTTTCTTTTATTTCAAAATATGCTTTAGCATGTGCGCATGCAGGGCATTTTTCTAATGCATTTAATCCCTCGTGAACATAACCGCAATTTGAACATTTCCATCTTACTTTTTCAGATTTAGTAAACACTTCATTGTTTTCAATATTTGCAGCTAATTTATTAAATCTTTTTTCATGCTCAGCCTCAACTTTAGCAATCATTTTATATACCGTAGCTATTTCATTAAAACCTTCTTTTTTAGCAACTTCAGCAAATTCTGGATATAATTCACTCCATTCTTCATTTTCACCCATTGCAGATGCTTTTAAGTTTTCTAGAGTTGTTCCAATTTTACCTGCAGGATATGAAGCAGTAATTTCTAACCCTTCGCCTGATTCTAAAAATTTAAAAAAGCGTTTAGCATGTTCTTTTTCATTAAGAGCAGTTTCAGTAAAAATTGCTGCAATTTGAACATAACCTTCTTTTTTTGCTACTGATGCAAAATAATCATATCTATTTCTTGCTTGAGATTCACCAGCAAAAGATTTTAATAAATTCTTTTCAGTTTCAGTACCTTTTAAATTATACATTAATACCTCCTCGTATTAAAAAAAATTGTTTTATAAATATATTATAACATAAATATAATGAACAAAAGGAAATCAACTGTTTTGATTAATTTCCTTTTGTTAGTGTACTAATTATGCTTTTGGTCTCATTAATGGGAAGAATACGCATTCACGTATTGGTCTATCCATCATAACTGAGAATAATCTTTCAGAAACACCGAAACCATAAGCAGGTGGCATACCATATCTTAAAGCTTCAATAAATGATTCATCATGATCATGAGCTTCTTCATCGCCTTCTTCACTCATAGCTCTTTGCTCATTAAATCTTTCTTCTAAATCTATAGGGTCATTTAACTCTGTATAACCATTACCCATTTCAGATCCTGCTAAGACAATTTGCATTTGAGCAACTTTTCTATCATCGCCATCTAAACGTTTAGGTAGTGGATTTAATTGTACTGGTTGTCCAACTAAGAATCCTGGACCAGCTAAATCTTTTCTAACAACTTTCCATAATACATCAACCATTCTCCAAAATCCGATGTTAGGATCAAATTCTACATGTAAAGAATCTAATTTATTTTCTATTTCATCTTTAGTTGTATTAAAAATGTTAATTCCTGTTTTTTCTTCAATAATAGTTTCAAAGTCATAAATTTCCCACTCTTTATCCATATCAACTTCAAATCCTCTAGTTGTGAATTTTGAAGAGCCCATAACGGCTTTAGTTACTTTTCTATATAAATCTTTAGTAAATTCCATTCCATCTTCGAAGTCAGCATAAGCCCAATAAAATTCCATTTGAGTATAGTCTTGTAAATGTTCAGGACTCATACCTTCATTTCTAAATTGTCTACCAATTTCAAATGTTTTCTCAAATCCAGCAACTAAAAGTTTTTTCTGCCATAATTCGCCCATTGAAATTCTTAAGAATACATCAAGATCCAAAGCATTATGATGAGTTTCAAATGGTGTTGCAGAAGCTCCACCAGCTGATGTTTCAAGAATTGGAGTTTCAACTTCTAAAAAGTCATGATTAATCATATAATTTCTAATTGTACTCCAAAATTTTTGTTTCTTTAAGAAAATTTCTTTTACATTTCTATCCATAATAATATCTAAATATCTTTTTCTAAGTTTAATTTCATCATCTTGAATTCCGTGGAATTTTTCAGGAAGTGGTTTTAAAGATTTAGTTAAATGATGATATCTCTTTGCTTTAACGCTTACTTCACCAGTTTTTGTTTTAAACATAATGCCTTCAATAGCAATAATATCTCCAATATCTGCTCTATTAAAAAGTTTAAATTCTAATTCAGATAATTGATCACTTCTTAAGTAAATTTGAATTTGACCATCATTATCTTGAATATGCATAAAACCAGCTTTACCTTTACCTCTTTTTGTCATTATACGACCAGCAACTGAAACTGCTATTTGTTTTTCTTCTAATTCTTCTTTAGAAAATGGTGCATAAGTTTCTTTTAAAATTTTAGAATGATGTGTTGGTGCAAATTTCTTTCCAAATGGCTCAACACCCATTTCTCTAAGTTCATCTAACTTTTGTACACGAATAGATTCCTGTTCGCTTAATTTTCTTTCACCTATAATTTCTTGACTCATATTTCTTTTCTCCTTTCATAAAATGCATTTATTTATCTAAATAAAAAAAACTCCCATGCTCAAGATTGCTCTTGAGGACGAAAGTTGCCGTGTTACCACCTCAGTTTATTAATATGTCGCCATATTAACCTTAATAAGTATATTATACTTTAGCTCTATAACGGGAGCACCCGATTTATTATCAATAATCCAATAAATAACTCTGAGTCTTTTTTCATTAATTTTTCACTATGCCATTTTCACCAAGTAGACACTCTCTAAAAGTTTTGAATTAATTACTTATCTCTTTACTGTCTTTAATACTAAAATTTTAAATCAAATTTAGTAAACTGTCAAGGTTTAATAAAGTGTTTGTAAAGGTTTTATTTTATAATATTTTAAAAAAAGAAACTTTTTTTCTGACTTAACTCATGACTGAAGTCAAAAGTGTGCAGTCAGGTTTTATCAACAACTGCTTTATATAAATACATTGATGCATTAGAAAATGCATTAATCATTCACTCAGCAAAACCATATGATATTAAAGGCAAAAGGTTATTAAAGCGTTCTGAAAAATTCTACTTATCAGATTTAGGATTAAGGCATACAGTTTTAGGATATAAAGAAAATGATATCAGTCAAATGCTTGAAAATATTGTATATCTTGAGTTATTGAGACGAGGTTATGAAGTCTATGTTGGCAAAATTAATCAATTTGAAGTAGATTTTGTTGCGAAGAAGGGAGATAAAATAAAGTATTATCAAGTATCTTATTCAATTTTAGATAAATTGGTAGCTGAAAGAGAATTCAGATCTCTTGAAATGATAGAAGATAATTTTGATAAATACGTTATTACAATGGATATGTTAGAACTAAAGGGTAGAAACGGGATTAAATGGTTAAACATCATTGACTTTTTAGAAGATATTGAAGGTAATAGTTAAATAGAAAAAAATATAAACCTCCAAGAATAAATACTTGGAGGCATTTTCAACTTATAAAATGTTACATTAGCCTACTACTTTTCTCTTATTTTCATATTTCTTATAATCTTCATTTTCCATAATGTTTTTTAATGCCATAACTACATCATATACTTCTTCATAAGATATATATAAAGGAACAGGTGCTAATCTAATTACATTAGGTTTTCTAAAATCAGGAATAATTCCTTTATCTATTAATGCTTCATTAATTTTTACTGCTTCTTTATGAATTAAAGCAACATGACCGCCTCTTTTTTTAGCATCTAGTGGGCTAGCTATTTCAAAACCATATTTAGTTAAATTTTCATTAATTAAATAAATAAGAAAATCAGTAATATGCATGGATTTTTTTCTTATTTTATCAATTCCGGCTTCTTTAACAATTTCTAAAGACCCTTCTAAAGGAGCCATGCTAAGTAAATTAGGAGTTCCTATTTCTAGAAAACTTGCATCATTAGAAGAAGTTAAATGTTGATCTAAATCAAATTGCTTATCTTTTGTAGAACTAAACCATCCGGCTAAACCGGGTTCTAAATTGAAAAATTTCTTATTTAAATATAATCCAGCTGATCCACCTGGTCCATTATTTAAATATTTATAATTTGACCACATTGCAAAATCTACATTGTTTTCTGAAAATTTATGATTTACTACACCTGCTGAATGACTACAATCAAATCCAATAATAATATCTCTTTTGTGAGCTTCGTAAGTTAATTTTTTAATATCCAATAATTGCCCACTTCTATATAGAACGGAAGGCAACAAAATTAATGCAATATCAGATTCCATTTGTTCAATAATTTTATTTTCATCAAGAAAATTACCATTATCACTTTCAATAACTATTAAATGAGTTTCAGGAT
>JAMOQG010000084.1 GCA_027064135.1 Peptostreptococcaceae bacterium
CTCAAATGAATGAAATGGAAGATAATAAGTATTTATTTAATGGACTAGATATATTTAGTGAAGAAGTAAATGAAGAATATGATTATATATCGGAATGTGGAACATATCCAATAATATATCTAACACTGAAAAATGCAAAAATGAATAAATGGGAAAGTACTTATATAAAACTAAAAGAAATAATAGCTAGAGAATATGAAAGACATATGTATTTATTAGGTTCAGATATCTTAAGTGAAAAGAAAAAGAAAAAATATATAAGAATTATAGATATGGAAGCAAGTTTTGAAGAATATACTAGTTCTATAATAAATCTTTCAGAGTATTTATATAAATATTATAAAAAAGAAGTAATAATAATAATGGATGAATATGATACACCTATGCAATCAGGATATTTAAACGGATACTATAAAGAAATAATAGAATTTATTAAAAGCCTATTAGTAGATACATTTAAAGATAATAAATACTATAAAAAAGCAATAATAACAGGAATAATGAAAGTAGCAAAAGAAAGTATATTTAGTGACTTTAATAATGTGAAAATATATACAGTAATAGACAGATTATATAAAGAAAGTTTTGGCTTCACAGAAAAAGAAGTAGAAGAAATATTAAACTATTATGAAATGAATGAGAAATTAGAAGAAGTAAAATCATGGTATAACGGATATATATTTGGACTTAATGAAACAATATATAATCCGTGGAGTATCCTTAACTACGTAGATGATTTAGGACTGGAATTAAAACCATATTGGGTAAATACAGCAGGACGAGATCTAATAAAACAGGTATTACAACTAGATAAATCAGAAAGTAAAATAGTAGTAGAAAAATTGCTTACAGGAGAAGTTGTAAGAAAAAGTTTGACAGAATATATTGTATATCAAAATATAGAAAACGAACCAGAAGCAGCTTGGACATTCTTACTTCATTCTGGATATTTAAAAGCAACGGATAGGCACCAAAATGAAGGAGATATAACATATAATATACAAATACCAAATATCGAAATAAAAACAGTATATAAAATGATACTTAAAAATTATTTTAGAGAAGATATAAAATTGTCTGGTGATATAGAAGAATTAATATATTCACTTATTAATGGTAATTATGAAGAATTTAAAAATTATTTAAAAGATATATTTTTTGAATATGTTAGTTATTATGATACAGCACATATAAAAAAAAATAACAATAAAGAAGTGCCTTTAAGAACAAAAGAAGACAAGGATAGAAGAGAAAACTTTTATCATGGATTTATGTTAGGGCTACTCATATATGCAAATAAATATTATGAAGTAATAAGTAATAGAGAGTACGGTTTAGGTAGACCTGATATAGTAATGCTATCAAAGAATAAAGAAAATCCAAGTTATGTATTTGAATTTAAAAATATAGGTATGAGAAGTAAAATAACAATAGAAGAATTATTAAATAATGCAAAAACACAAATAAAAGAAAAAAAATATGTAGAAGGTGTAAAAACACTTCATAAAATAGAAAACGTAATACCAGTGGCTATTGCTTTTAAAGGGAAAACTATAGAGATAGAAGTATAGAAAATTTAAATGTAATAGTTGAAACGGCGCAATTTCAGTGAAACTGGTGATTCAGCTAGACCTATTTGAATCAGAAAGATTGTGGATATCAGTGCTTAGTTAAAAATATATGATATAATCAAAATGTAGTATTTTCAAGGAGTTGATATAATGAAAAAGAAATTACCTATTGGAATACAAACAATTGAAAAAATAATAAATGAAAATTATTTATATGTTGATAAAACAGAATATTTTTATAAATTAGTGACAGAAGGCGGATATTATTTCATATCAAGACCAAGAAGATTTGGTAAGTCATTAACACTTTCAACTTTAAAAGCAATATTCAAAGGGAAAAAAGAACTTTTTAAAGATCAATGGATATATAATAAAATAGAATTTGAAAAACATCCAGTAATTCATATTGATTTTAATAAAATAAATCATGGAAAAAATATGGAAACATTTGAAAATAGTTTAAAAGAAATGCTTTTAACACATGCAAAAGAATACAATGTAACAATAAAAGACACCACACCAAAAGATATGTTTGTAGAATTAGTAACAAATTTAAGTGAAATTAATCAAGTGGTGTTATTAGTAGATGAATATGATAAACCAATAATAGACTATATAACAGACGAAGAAAAAGCAAATGAAAATAAAGATTTTATTAGTTCTTTTTATGAGGCAATAAAAGGATTAGACGAATATTTAAAATTTGTAATGTTGACAGGAGTAACAAAAATAGCAAAAGTTTCAATTTTTTCAAAACTTAATAACTTAAGAGATATATCAATGTCAAGAGAATATGCAGGAATGTTTGGAATAACAGAAGAAGAACTATATAGTTATTTCGATAAATATATAGTAGATACTGCAATATATCTTAAAATAACAGAAGAAGAATTAAAAATAAATCTTAAAAAGTGGTATAACGGATATAGTTGGGATGCATTAGTAAAAGTATATAATCCGTTTTCAATTCTTAGTTTTTTTAAAGAAATGAAATTTAGTAATTATTGGTTTGAAACAGGAACGCCATCGTTTTTAATTGATCAGATGAAAAATAGTAATTATGATTTAACAAATATAAAAGAAGTAGAGTTAGAAGATTATGTTTTCAGTAGTTATGATATTAAAAAAGTAAAAGTAAGTTGCTTAATGTTTCAAACAGGATATTTAACAATAGCAGAAGAAAATCAGTTTATGGAAGATATTACTTTGTATAAATTAAGAGTACCAAATTATGAAGTTGAAAAATCGTTAATGAATCATATATTAGATGTATATGCGGACGGAACAGTAGAAGAAACAAAACCGCCTTATATCAAAATGTTAAGAGCTTTAAAAGATAACAAAATAAAAGAATTTATAAAAACACTACAAGTGTCGTTTGCATCAATACCATATACACTATATCCTAAAAAAGAAGATTATTATCATTCTATATTCTTTTTAATGATGTCATTAATAGGAGCTAATATTGAAGTAGAAGTATTAACTGATAAAGGAAGAATAGATGGTGTATTAGAATTTGATGATAAAATATATATAATTGAATTTAAAGTGGGAAAAGCAATAGAAGGAATAAAACAAATAAAAGAGAGAAAATACTTTGAAAAATATCTTAATCATAAAAAAGAAATAATACTTTTAGCAGTAGGTGGATTTGATGAAAAAGAAATAGGATATGAAGTGGAGACGATTTAATGAATATGCACGATATCAAATTTTCACATAGAAAAAAGTGTATGAGAAATTTCTCGCTTAACTAAATTTTGAAATTTACTAAGTTGTTAGATAAATCGACTATTGCACACGGTAATGATACAATGTATATACAGAGGAGGCGATAATATGTTGGTTACACTAAATAAGTGGGGGAATAGTGAAGCAATTAGAATTCCTAAAATTATTGCTGAAACATTAGGCATACATTGTGGAGATAAAATGGAATTGACAATTGAGAATGATATCCTAATTGTGAGAAAGCCAGAGCTAAAAGGAAGAGAATTAGTTGCCAGTTTGCTAAAAGACTTTGATGAGAACATTCAGACAAATGATGATGTAGAAGATTAGGATTTTGTTGGTGAGGAAGAATGGCATTATGATGAAGATTAATAACAGACAAGTGAAACAAGGAGATATTTATTGGGTGTCTTTGAATCCAACAAAAGGTCATGAGCAACAGGGAAGAAGACCTGTTCTTGTTGTAAGTAATGATATAATTAATAGTAAATTAGCCCTAGCATTAATAGTTCCAATTACAACTACTAATCGCAATATACCGTTACATGTTCCAATTCCAAACGAATACTCAACAAAAGGATATGTAAAGTGTGAGGAAATTCGTGCTGTAGACTTGACGCATATAAATGCTGAGTATGTTGTTAATTGCCGAGAGGAAAAATTCTTCAAGAGATGCTTAGCGATTATTGAAGGTTTATTTTAAGTGATTCTAAGACCCGTAGTTCAATAGCAGATTTAATTAAGCCTGGGCTATTATATGTTATAAAGACGGCAAGAAAAAAATTTGCGATGTAGATTTGAACAAATTAAGTGAGTTTTAATAGATATTGACAACAACCATTTGCTATCATTGCAGATGTTTTTTTTTGAATTTTTTTCTTAGGAAAAGGTTTTTTTTATTTCTTGACATTTCTGGAATTTATAATGTATAATGTGTTTATGAAACCGGTTACATGCTATAAATATATGTAACTTCATACAAAATTTTAGGATATTATGGGATTAATAGGAGGAAAACATGAAAAGAAATTTATCGTTAATGTTAGTATTGATGCTAGTATTTGGAGCTCTTTCGTTTACTGGATGTTCATCTAAGACTGAAGAACCAGCAGCACCTGCAAAAACTGAGGAACCTGCTAAAACAGAAGAACCAGCAAAGGCAGAAGAACCTGCAAAAGATCAAGAAATTGTAATTTATCAAAATAAAGTTGAGATTCACGATCAACTTACTGAATTTGCAGCTGCTTATACTGAAAAAACTGGTGTAAAAGTAACAGTTAAAACTTCTGGTGGAGATTCACCATATGCTGAAAACTTAAAAGCTGAATTCCAATCAGATCATCAACCTGATATCTTCGTTATTGAAGGAAAAGGTGGATATAACACATGGAAATCTAAGTTAGCTCCATTTGAAGATCAAGAGTGGATGGGATTAACAGATTTAGCATTTAAAGCTGATGGAAAAACATTTGGATTCCCAGTTGCTGTAGAAGCTTGGGGAATGGCATATAATGCTGATATTTTAGAAAAAGCTGGAGTTGATCCAAAAACATTAACTTCTCAAGAAGCTTATAAAGCTGCATTTGAAAAAATTGATTCAATGAAAGATGAATTAGGACTTGACTCTGTAGTAGCTATGGCTGCTGGTCCTGATATGAGATGGGTAACTGGTCTTCATAACTTTAACGGATATTTATCTGCAGGATTACCTTATGGTGACACTACTGTTCTTGATAAATTAAACAATGGTGTAGCTGATGTTGAGCGTTTAACTGAATATGCTGATTGGGTTGAATTATTATTTAACTATTCTGATAAAGCAGTATTATTAACTGGTAACTACGATGCTCAAGTTGGACAATTTGCTGTTGGAAAAGCTGCATTTGTTCATCAAGGTAACTGGATTGATCCATGGTTAGTGTCTAATGGCGTAGATTTCAAAATGGGATTTGCTCCTCACGCATCAGTTTATGGTGAGCATAACGCAATATTTATTGGAGCTCCTTCTTATTACGTTGTTAATAATGAAAGTGAAAATAAAGATGCAGTTAATGATTTCTTAAACTTTATGGCTACTGATGAAATGGGACATGACTATATGGTTAATAAAGCAGGTATGGTTCCAGCATTTAAAAATGTTACTTTAATGCCTTCTGGTCCATTATCTTCAGATGTTGCAAAATGGTTAAAAGTTGAAAATGGCGCTTACACATGGTTACAAAATGATATGCCTGATGGATTCGGAATGGGAACTATTGCTCCTTTATACGAAGCATTTGCAAAAGGTGACATAGACAAAGCTGAATTTATTAATCAATTACAGAAAAAGATTGAAGAAATAAAATAATTTATAACTGAAGTGAAACTCAAAGGTGTGATTATTATCACACCTTTTTAATAGAAATAGAAAGGAGCGTTGTCATGAAAAAAAATAATCGACTATATTATTGGCTCTTTTTAGCACCGGCATTATTCGCATTTTCAATTGTGGTAGTCATACCATTTGGAATGGGCATTTATTATTCGTTAACTGATTGGACGGCTGTTGCTGGATTAAAATCTAACTGGGTTGGATTTGCAAATTATAAAGCAATGTTTTCAGATTTTGCATTTAAATATTCGTTTGCGAGAACATTTTTATTTACTTTGATTAGTGTAATAACAATTAATGGAATGGCTCTATTATTTGCATTCCTTGTAACAAGAGATATTAAATTTAAAAATTTCTTTAGAGCAGGATTTTTTATACCAAACTTAATTGGTGGAATCGTTTTAGGATATGTATGGCAATTTATTTTTAAAAGCGTTGTTCCTGTAATGGGAGCTTATTTAGGTATACCAGCTTTAGAAGATTTATTAATATTAGCTGATCCTACATTAACGCTATTTGGTTTAATTATGGCATTTACTTGGCAATATGCAGGATATATTATGATGATTTATGTTGCTGCTTTATTAAATGTACCACAGGAATTATTAGAAGCTGCAGATATTGATGGAGCAAATTTCTTTCAAAAATTTAAAAGTATTACATTACCAATGATAGCTCAAGCATTTACAATTACTTCATTTTTAACTTTAGTAAATGCATTTAAGCAATATGATATTATTATTGCTTTATCAAAAGGTGGGCCATCAGATATGTATAAAGGAGAAGTTGTAAATTCTTCTGAAATGTTAGCAGTACATATTTATAATGTTGCATTTAAATATAATAATATGGCTGAAGGTCAAGCAAGAGCGATAGTATTCTTCCTTGTACTTTCTGTAGTTTCAATTGGTCAAGTGTATTATAACAAGAAAAGAGAGGTGGAAATGTAATGGGTAATAAGAAAAAAATAGTAGGTATTATATTAACAATAATAACGTTAATTTTATTTTTATTAACAATGTTTCCATTTTTTATAGTAGTTATAAACTCAGCAAAAGCATCACTTGAAATAATTATGGATCCATTAAAAATGCCAGATCATTGGAGTCAATTGTGGACAAATATTAAAACAATATGGACAAAACCTACAGTGAAATATGCTTCAAGTGTACTTTCTTCTACTATTATTACACTTAGTTCACTTTTAACTATTTCAGTATTTTCTGCAATGGCTGCATGGGTTTTGGTTAGAAATAAAACAAAAACATCAACAGTAATATTTATGTTATTTCTTAGTGGATTAATTATTCCTTTTCAAGTAGTAATGTTTCCATTAGTATCATTCTTTAGAGTAATTCATGAAGTAACTGGAATACATATGTTAAGAACATATCATGGTATAATTATTGCTTATATTGGTTTTGGTGCTCCATTAGCTATATTTATGTTTCATGGATTTATTAAATCAATTCCAAAAGAATTAGAAGAAGCTGCTACAATTGATGGCTGTTCAAAACCACAGATATTCTTTAAAATAGTAATGCCTATTTTAAAACCAATATTTGTAACAGTAATAATACTTAATGCAATTTGGATTTGGAACGATTTCTTATTACCTTCATTAATTTTAGGTGTAGGACAGGATATTCAAACTATTCCAATTGCAATTCAGAACTTTGCAGGATCTTTTGTTAAAAAATGGGATTTAATTATGACAGCTGTACTTATGGCTGCTGCACCAGTAATTGTATTATTTCTATTCTTGCAAAAACATATTATTAAAGGAATGGTATCAGGTTCTATTAAATAATATTTATGATAATATTATTATAAAGGGGGCTTAGCTCCCTTTTCTTACATAGATTCATTAAAGGAGTAAATATGAAAAATTATATAATAGAAGAGAATAAACTGCCTAAAAATGAAGGGCATCACGAAACACTTTTTTCTTTAGGAAATGGATTTATTGGTTTTAGAGGTTCATTTTATGAAAAGACTTCAAAGACTCAAGGATGTTTTAATAATAGTTTTTATGAAGAACATGAAATAAAATATGGAGAAAAACTTTATGGATTTCCAGATGTTACTGAAAGTATGATAAATATTCCAGATCCAAGAAATATTACTTTTGCCATTGAAGGTGAACTAGTTGAATTTGAAAATGAGTATTTATCAGAGTATAATAAAAAATTAAATTTAAAAAAGGGAATACTTGAAACTAGCTATATTTATAGTAAAAATAATAAAAAAGTAAAAGTAAAAGCTACTGCACTTGTATCATTTAATAATAAAAATCTATCTTTTATTAAATATGATATTACACCTATAAATTTTGATGGAGAAGTAGAAATTATTAGTTTTTTAAATAATGAATCATTTGCTCTTGATGCTAAAGATGATCCAAGAGTAGCTACTATTACTACTAAAACATTTGAAGTGGTTAATAAAATACTTGATAAAGATATTTATGGTTATACTTTTAAAACTTTTAAAACAAAAAAAGAATTAACTGTTTTAGAAGAGATGAATATATTAAGTGGTGATTTTATAACATCTGAAATTTGCGAAAAAGAAAAATTTACACAAAAAATACAATTTAATGGTAAAAGAAATGATACAATAAGTGTGCTTAAGATTAATGAAATATATTTAGATAAATTAAAAGAAGAGTATTTAGAAGAAGAAAGAACGTTTGATTATCAATTAAAAAAACAAGAAGAGTTTTTAAATGATTTTTGGGAAAACTCTTTAATTGAAATTAAAAATGATGAAGAACTTACTCAAGGAATTAGATTTAATTTATTTCATTTACTTCAGAGTGTAAACAGTGAGGGAACATTTGGAATAGCTGCAAAAGGCCTTACTGGTGAAGGATACGAAGGTCATAATTTTTGGGATACTGAAATATTTATATTTCCTTTCTTTCTTTTTACAAAGCCTGAAATTGCTAAAAACCTTTTAAAATATAGATATTCAACGATTGAAGAGGGTAAAAGAAGAGCTAAAGAATTAGGATATGATAAAGGTGTTAAATTTCCTTGGAGAACAATAAGTGGAATTGAATGTTCAGGTTATTATCCTGCTGGAACTGCACAATATCATATTAATGCTGATATTGCATATGCAGTAGATATGTATTATAAAGTTACTGACGATAAAGAGTTTATGGAAGAATATGGTCTTGAAATTTTAAATGAAACAGCAAGATTTTTCCTTGAAGTTGGATATTTCAATGAAGATGATGAATTTAGAATTGATGGAGTAACAGGACCTGATGAATATACAGCTATTGTTAATAACAATTATTATACTAATAAAATGGTAAAAAGAAACTTTTTAGCAGCGTATAATTATAATAAAGAATTTAATACTGATATTTCTAAAGATGAAAAAAAACAGTTTAAAAAAGCATATAAAAATATGTATTTACCGTTTAATAATAAATTAAAAGTAACTCCTCAAGATGACACTTTTTTAGAAAAAGAAAGATGGGATTTTGAAAATACGGAAAAAGAGAATTATCCTTTATTATTGCATTATCATCCAATGAAAATTTATAAGCATCAAGTATGTAAACAGGCTGATGTTTGTTTAGCTGATTTCCTTGTTGGTGAAGATGTAAGTGAAAAAATAAAAAGAAATAATTATGATTATTATATAGATATTACTACTCACGATTCGTCATTATCATATAATACTTATTCAGTAATTGCGTGTGAAATTAATTATTTAGAAGAAGCATATGAACTTTATACTAAGAATGTTAGACTTGATATTGATAATTCTCATGACAATTCAAATCATGGTATTCATACTGCTGCAATGGGTGGATCATGGATAGGTTTAGTATATGGTTTTGGAGGAATGCGAATTAATGAAAAAGGACTTTTCTTTAATCCTAAAACTACGGATAAGCTTGGTGAATATTCATTTATTATTAAATATAAAGAAAGCAAATTAAAAGTTACTGTAAATAAAAAAAGTGTTATTTATGAAATGATAGATGGGAAAGAAATAGTTTTTTATGATAGAGCAAAAAAAATAAAATTAGATGGAAAAGCTAAAACAAAAATTATTAAATAAAAAGTATTGAAATCACGAAAGAAGATGAGTTTAATGAAGAGGCTTACTATGAAAGATATAGCTAGAGAAGCAGGTGTTTCAAAAGCAACGGTTTCAAGGGTAATCAACAATACTAATCCGGTAAGTGAAGAGGTACGAAAAAAAGTTGAAAAAATAATTAAAAAAAATAATTATATACCTTCATCGATAGCAAGAAGTTTATCAAAAAAAGAAACTAAGGTTATTGGGCTTATAATTCCAGATTTAAGTAATTCTTTTTATTCGGAACTTGTAAGGGGAATTTCAAGAACTGCTCATAATAATGGTTACAATGTATTTTTATGTAATACTTTTAAAGAAACAAAATTAGAAATGGAATTTCTTAATTTGCTTGAAGAAAAGGAAGTAGATGCAATAATTTTAACTACTTTTCATACTACTGAAGCTCAAAAAGATTTTATTAGAAGATATAAAAAGCCAATTGTCACAGTAAATAGAATTTTTGAAGGCGAAGGAATGCCTTTTGTTCCAAATATAGATATTGATAATTATAAAGCCTCATACGAAGCTGTTGATTATCTTATTAAATCGGGACATAAAAAAATTGGTGTAATAAGAGCTGATAAAGATGATAATACTTGTATTGATAGACTTAGAGGTTACAAACAGGTTTTAAATGATAATTTAATGATTGCCGATGAAAGTTATATTATTGATTCTGATTTCCACTTTCAGGCAGCTTATGATGGTATGATGAAAATACTCAAAAATAAGAATCGTCCAGATGCAATGTTTTGTTTTTCAGATGAATTAGCAACTGGTGCAATTAAAGCAATAATCGATTCAGGTTTAAAAGTGCCGGAAGATATTTCAATTGTGGGGTTTGATGATATTCCGCTTGCAAAACGGTTTATTCCTTCTATAACCACTGTAAAGCAGCCTATTTTTGATATGGGTAAAGTAGCAATGGAAACAGTTTGCAATATGATAATTAAAAAAGATGATGATAGGATAGCAAATGTTACACTTAATCATGAATTTGTTGTTAGAAATTCAACAATAAACAGATAAAATATAACAAAATTAAATAAGAGAGCTTATTATTTCGATATATATTATGGTATAATGTAATCTGTGGAGGGGTAATATGAAAAAGAGGACAATGATTAGAATAATAATATTATTAATATCAATTTTGTCTTTTTTTGTATTTCCAACTTTTGCAAATGATACTATAAATGTAGGGTACTATAATGATTATCCATTGGTTTTTCAGGATGATGATGGTAATCCTGCAGGTTTTTTTATAGAGATATTTAATGAAGTTTTTAAAGATAGTGATTATACGATTAATTATAAATATGGTTCGTGGAAAGAAACTTTAGATTCTCTTAATTCAGGAGAAGTGGATATAGTAGTAGATATTTTAAAAAGTGATAAACGAGATATTATATATGATTTTAATGATATGCCATTGCTTTTAAATTATGGAAAATTATGTGTTAATAAAAAATATAAAGTGGATTCGTTTTTAGATTTAAATAATTTGAAAATTGGCTATCTTGATAGTGATTATTATGCTGTTGAAGATAATGGGATTATTGAAATGACAAATATTTTTAAACTTGATATAAAATATGTTCCATATGATACTTATGAAGATGTTTTAAAAGCTGTTGAAAAAAATAAAGTAAATGCTGGTGTTATTAATAGCTTAACCGCAAATCAAATATATGATTATAAAAATATTGTTGATTCAAATTTAGTTTTTGCTGCAAGCGGTGTAAAATATGCAACGCTTAAAAATGAAAATAAAGAG
>JAMOQG010000085.1 GCA_027064135.1 Peptostreptococcaceae bacterium
TATTTCTTGATTAATAATAATACGTATTTCATTTGCATTATTTTCATTTAAAGGATCAATTTCAATATTCTCTGAAGCATTTAAAATTTCAACAAATTTTTCTTTATTTAATGAAATTTCCATTGTTACTTTTCCATTTTCGTCTTCAGTAATAATAACATCGTCTTCTGGTTCAGCTTTTGGAGCAGCTAGTGGTACATTTGATGGTGGAATATAAGTTCCACCGCCACCGCCTCCAGAACTGCCACCACCTGATGGTGGATCACTAGGTGGTGCACTTTCTCTAGTAACAACGATTGTATATGTTCCAATAAATCCGTTTTCTGCTGTAACAACTATATTTACTGTATTAGTTCCATAACTTAAATTTATTAGTTTAGAACCGTTTTGAGTAACAAAATCTTCTCCATTAATATTTAAGGTTGCTTTAGGATTATTAACTTTTGCATTAACAGTTGTATTTGAAACTGTATTACCAACTGTTAAAGAATAGCTGTGATTATCATTAGTAAAATTGATATTATAGCCTGTTACACTTAATGATTCTAAAGTGTTATCTGTTGATTGACCAATTCTATTAACAGTAATTATATATTTCTTAAATTCATTTTCATTATTAACTTTTACATATATTTTATTTTCTTCAACATCAAGCAAAATTATTTGAGTTGAATTAGCTATATAGTTTCCATCATTAACTTTCATCAATACTTCATCTGATTCTTTTGATTTAGTAGCAATAATTTCTAAAGAATTAGTAGCGTAAGGAACATCTGGAACACTGTAATCTAAAATAGTTTTATTAAATTCTGGTGATATTGTATAGTTGCTTACCTCCAAATTTTTCAAATGGATTGGTTCTGATCTAGTAACTGAAATTGAATATTCTACTGTAAGATCTCCATTTTCAACTTTGATATATACAATATTATCTCCAACAATCAGTGGAATAGTCTGAGTTGCATCAGGAACATACTCCGCACTATTCACTTTCATTGAAACTATATCAGTTTCAGTTGTTTTAGTTGCTGAAACATCTATTACATTTGTTTCATAGCTAACTTCTGCTAGTTCGTAATTTACAGTATATTTGTTAAATACAGGGGATAGCATATGATTTTGTACAACTAAATCATTTAAATATAGTTCATTTAATCTAATAACTGAAATTTCATAAATTTTATAGTCTAACTCATCATTAAAACGATGAACTTTAATAAAAATTGTATTTTCTCCAACATCAAGTAAAACGGTTTGTGTATCGGTAGTAACATAATTCCCATCGTTTATTTTAATTAAAATTACATCATCATTTTCAGCTTTTGTTGCTACGATATCTAAATCACTTATGTCATAAGTAACATTAGGAACACTGTAATTAACATGGCTTTTATTGAATATTGGTGATAAAGTATGATTTGTTACAATTAAATTGTTCAGATGAATCCCTTCCACTAATCTAGTAACTAAAATTGAATATTCTTTAGTTTCTGGTCCATTTTCTACTTTCACATTTATAACATTATCACCAACGTTTAGTGCAATTATTTGTGTTTCATTTATTTTATATTCTCCATCATTAACTTTCATTGAAATAATATCAGTTTCATTTACTTTTGTTGCTGAAACCTCAATTTCATAACTTTCATAGCTTACATCAGAAATATTGTAAATAAGCCTATCTTTCTCAAATTCTTCTAATATAATATGATCAGTAACAGTTAAATTATTTAAGTATGTATCTTCATTTCTAACAACTGAAATTGTGTAAATTCTATAATCTAATTCATCATTTTCTGGATAAACTTTTATATAAATAATATTTTCTCCAACTTCAAGTGGAACTGTTTGCGAAATATCAACAAACTGTCCATCATTAATTTTTGCTAATACTACATCAGTATCATTTACTTTCACTGCAGTAATTTCTAAAAGATCAGTATTATATGTAACATCAGAAATACTGTACGTTAGCGTATCTTTAGCAAATATAGGTGCTAAATCATGATCAGTTATAATTAAATTTTCTAAATAAGAACTGCTTACTTTTTTAGTAATATTAAATTGATATAATTGATTTATTGAACTACCATAATTTGTTTCTACACTAATTTCTACTATTGTATTTTCTGTGTCTATTAATTTTGTTAATAAAACATTCGGAATTGCATCTTCATTATTTAATACACTTGAATTACTCATTACAGTACTACCATCAAAAACAATTTTCACTGTAGATTCAGGAACTTCTAAATTATATGAGTAATCAAGTTGATCAAAGTTGTATCCACTAATTGATAATTCATTATTTAACGAATCATATGCTTTAATATCTAATGTTTTCAATCCATCAAAACCAAAAGCATTTTTAATGTTTATTAAACCATTACCAAATATTTCATCATCATTTACTCCACTATAAGTTGGTATAATAATATCAGTATCAATTGCAGTATTATTTATTATCTCTCTAATCTGAACATTATCAAGAGAACTATATTTTGCTTTTAATATTGCTGCTAATCCTGCAACATGTGGAGATGACATTGAAGTGCCACTTAAACTATAAATACTTCCATCTGAAATAAAACTATATATTCTAGAACCTGGAGCAACTACATCAAGATTAACATCTTGCAAATTCCCATCAATTTCTTGTTCTCCACTACATTCAGAAAAATCCGATATATAGATTTCAGCATTTAAATATTGAACAGATCCGACTGAAATAACTTCAGTAAAAGCTGCTGGATATCCCATAGTAGACATAGATCTAGTGGATCCACCATATTCATCTGCATCCTCTCCATCAGTCCAATGATTACTTCCATTTCCAGAAGATGATATAATAGTAACACCTTCGTCATATGCATATACTACAGCATCTCTTACAATAGCAGATTCAACGTTAGAACCTAAACTCATATTAATAATATCTGCGTTGTTATCTGCTGCATGCCTAATTGCTAATGCAACATCTTCATTTGTTCCACTTCCTCCAGCATCGAGAACTTTTAAAGGCATTATTTTCACATTACCTGCTATTCCAACAATTCCTTCGCTATTGTTTGCAATTGCACCAATCACACCTGAAACATGACTTCCGTGGCCATGATCGTCATTAGGAGTATTATCACCATTAGCAAAATCATAAGCATTTACTGTATCAATATTAAAATCAGGGTTATCCATATCAATACCTGTATCAATTACTGCTACTGTTACTTGTGAGAAATCAATTGATTCGAAATCTTCCCATAAATCATTCATTCCAATAATATCAAATCTCCATGGATCATTAGGATTAATATCATTTGGTAATGTATTATCTGCTGTAAATATTATTATTGGTTCAGAAAGTTCAATTTCATCATTTTCATTTGCTATTTTTATTGCTTCTTTGATTTCTACTTCATTATTTTCAATACTTAAATCTAAGGACATGGATTTCATTTTCGGCTCAACAAAATCAGAAATTAATCGTTTTTTGATTTTTCCGTTTTTATATTTTACTAATATATAATTTTTTTGAATTTCCTCTAAGCTCATACTCTCACTATTATTCTTTGCAAAAGTTATAGATGAAAATATAAGTAAAAATAATAATGTTATTAAAAGAAAGTATTTTTTCATAATCTTATCCTTTCTGTATTTAATTTAAAACAAACAATTTACCATCTTTATTATATGATATCTATAATTTTTTACATGTGCCAAAAGTAATGTTATTAAAGAAAACATGAAAAAAACTAGCTTATAAACAAATTATTTATAAACTAGTTTTAAATTGATTATATTTCTAATCGTTCTATATTGTAGAGAATTGTGAATTATATAGCTTTGAATAAAAACCATTTAATTCAAGAAGTTCTTTATGATTTCCTGATTCAACAATATCTCCTTCATCCATTACCAAAATCATATCTGCATTCTTAATTGTAGAAAGTCTATGTGCTATTATAAAACTCGTTTTATTCTTCATTAATCTATCCATTGCTACTTGAATTTGAATCTCTGTTCTTGTATCCACAGAGCTTGTCGCTTCATCAAGAATTAGAATTTTTGGATTTGAAAGCATTGTTCTTGCAATAGTGATTAATTGTTTTTGACCTTCAGAAATATTATCTGTATCTTCATTAATCAACATATTATAACCATCAGGTAACATTTTAACAAAAGTATCTACATGAGAAAGTTTTGCAACTTCAATAACTTCATCATCTGTTGCATTCATTCTTCCATATCTAATATTTTCTAATATTGAGTCAGAATAAAGCCAAGTGTCTTGCAATACCATTCCAATTTGTTCTCTTAAATATGACTTTTTAAGATTTTTAATATTTATACCGTCAATAATTAAATCTCCTGAATTAATATCATAATATTTCATTAAAAGCTTCACAATTGTTGTTTTACCAGCACCAGTTGGACCAACAATTGCAATTTTTTGACCAGATTTAATATTTGCTGAAAATTTATTTATTATTATTTTATCTTCTGTATAACCGAAACTAATATTATTAAAAGTTACATTTCCAACTTCTTCACTTTTTATAATTTTATTTTTATTATTCTCGTCATTTATAAGTTCTTCTTCATCCAAAAATTCGAATACTCTTTCTGCTGCTGCAACAGTTTGTTGCAAAACATTCGAGATATTTGCAATTTGTGCCATAGGATGCGTAAAACTTTTAACATATTGTATAAATGCTTGAATATCACCAACAAATAATTTTCCTTTTGCAACTAGACCCGCTCCAATAACAGCTACTGCTACATAACCCACATTCCCAATAATGTGAATAATTGGCATCATTAAACTTGATAGAAATTGTGATTTCCATGCAGTATCAAAAAGTTCATTATTTAATTTATCAAATTTTTCTGTTTCTTTTTCTTCCCCATTAAAAGCTTTTACAATTAAATGCAAACTAAATATTTCTTCAATATGATCGTTTAAATGTCCAAGATAATCCTGTTGCTTTTTAAATATTTTTTGACTTCTCTTAACTATTTGCATAACAAATAGCATAGATAACGGTAAAATTAAAATTGTTACAACAGCAAGTAACGGACTAATATAAAACATCATTATAGTAACACCTATAATTGTTGAAAAGGAAATAATAATTTGAGACATACTATGACTTAAGGTTCTATTAATAGCATCAACATCATTTGTCAATCTTGATAATATTTCACCTTGATTTGTATTATCAAAATATTTAAGTGGCAATTTATTAATTTTTTCTGATATTTTTTTTCTCATATCATAACTTACTTTCATTGAAATACCAACCATAATATACCTTTGAATATAATTGAAAAAAGTACTTATAATATATATTCCAATTAATGCAATTACTACTTTTTGAATATATAAAAAATCAATCGAAATTTTATTTCCGGAAATTGAATCAACTACAGATTTAAAAATTGTTGTAGTAATATTCCCTAATAGTTTTGGTCCAGCAATACTAAAAAGAGAACTTAAAACAGATAAAATTGCTACAAAAATAATTGGATATTTATATTCATTTAAATAAAATAGAAGCCTTTTAAATGTACCTTTGAAATTTTTAGCTTTTTTACCATTAAGTTGCATCATTCTATGCCTTTTCCCCATCGGACCACTAAATGAACTTTTATCTTTTATTTTACTCATTAAAATTCCCCCTTTGAAAGTTGAGAATTTGCTATTTCTTTATAAATTTCACAATTAGAGATTAAATAATCATGTTTTCCGCAACCAACAATTTTACCATTATCCATCACTAAAATTTGATCTGCATTTTTTACAGTAGATATTCTTTGAGCAATTATTATAACGGTTTTGTTTATAGTTATTTTTTTTAAATCATTTCTAAGCATTGAATCAGTTTTATAATCCAATTGCGAAAAAGAATCATCAAAAATAAAAATGTCTGAATCTTTAACAAGTGCTCTTGCAATAGAAACTCTTTGTTTTTGACCACCAGAAATATTTTTACCCATTTGAGAAATATGTCTTTTCATTCCATCATTTTCATCATTAATAAAATTAGTAGCTTGTGCAATTTTTATTGAATTATTAACCAAATTATCATTTGCATATGAATTTCCATATTTTAGATTACTTTCAACAGTTCCACTAAACAGCATAGATTTTTGAGGAATATAACTTATTAACTCTCTTAATTTTTTTTGGCTAACCTCGTTTATTAATTGATTTTTCACTTTAATTCTTCCTTTATCCGGATCGTAGAATCGCATTATCAAATTAATTAGCGTGGTTTTTCCTGAACCAGTTGAACCAATTATTGCAGTTGTTTCACCCTCTTTTATTTTAAAGTTAATATTTTTTAGCATATATTCTATTGCGCCGTCATATTTAAAATAAACATTCTCAAATTCAATATCAGATTTCATATTACTATCAAATTCTTTTGGTATCTTAGGATCTTTTATTGAAATCTTTGTAGTAAGCACTTCATAAATTCTTAAAGCTGAAACTGAAGCTCGTGGGATCATCATTAGCATCATTGAAAGCATTAAAAATGCCGACATAATTTGTATTGCATATTGCATAAAAGCCATCATATCTCCAACTTTCATAGCTGAATTTGCAATGTTCTTTGCTCCGACCCATATAATTAATAAAGAAGTTAAATTCATTATAAGCATCATAATAGGAAAAAGAAACGCCATTGTTCGGTTTACAAATAAATTAAGTTTTGTTAAATTTTTATTTGTTTTATCAAATCTTTTTTCTTCAAATATTTGATTATTA
The DNA here is from genome assembly GCA_027064135.1 of Peptostreptococcaceae bacterium. GTDB lineage: Bacteria > Bacillota > Clostridia > Peptostreptococcales > Acidaminobacteraceae > HSG29. The sequence goes on from JAMOQG010000085.1 coordinate 6,770, forward strand.
AATCCACGAATTACAAGCATTCCACTTAATTGCTCTCTTGTAATTAAGTTGATTTTATCAAGAACTTTTTGAATTAACTTAAATTTTGGCATAACTATTGAAAATGTAATCATAATGAATCCAAAAAGTATTATTATACCTAAAGCTATAATCCATGACATTGATACACTTTTATCCAAAGCTTTTATTACACCACCAATACCCATTAACGGTGCATATAAAAGCATTCTTAAAATCATTATTAAAGTAGTTTGTATCTGCGAAATATCATTAGTGCATCTAGTAATTAACGTTGAACTTGAATATTTATCATATTCATTATTTGTAAACGATAGAACTTTAGTAAATATATCTTTTCTTAAATTTTTAGAAGCTCCAGCTGCAATTTTAGATGAAAAAAAGCCAACCAAAATTGAACTAGCTGCTCCTATTATTGTTACTAATATCATTATAAGCCCAGTTTTTTTAATATAAGAAATTTGTATCTTATATATATTAACCCCTAGTTTTTTATAATATGAATTAATCGCATTAAAATTAATTTGTTCAAATTTCTTTTTATCATTAATATTAAATTCTTTATTAGTTACTGTTTTAATAAATTTAGGTGCAATTATTTGATATAATATTTCTCTATTTTCATTTGAAATTTCATTAATCATATAAATATTATCAGTATTTTTAATACCATATTTATCAATTTCATCTGTACTATCAGAATCATCAAAATAATCATAGGATTTCGATATTATCTCTTTTTCGCTATCATTTGAAATATTTAATATTTTATCCATATCTTCAACATTTAAAAATTTTGGTATATTTTCTTCAATCCCTTCATTTTGAATTCCGACATTTACAATATTAGAAAGATAACCGGGTAGGGCTAAATCCATTTGTGCTTGAACAAATATAAGAAAAAATGTTAGCAATAACAGAGATATGAACGGTTTTAGATATCCTCTTAGTTTAATCACATTAACACATCCTTTAATTACTAACTAATTTTAACAATTTCTCCAAACTTTTTTCACTAATATATCTTTCTGGAACACCTAATTGCCGTGTATTTACAAAATCTCCATGATAATCAGAACCTGACATGATTAACATATTATATTTTTTACAATAATCTTTATAATAATTTGCGTCTGAAATATCTTTATAATACGGACTATAACATTCTATTCCATCTATACCCAATTTTCTAAAATAATCAAGAAAATCTTCATTTAATAATTCGCCTTTAAAATATGCAGGGGGATGAGCAAGAACAACAATTAATCCTATTTCTTTTAATTCTTCTATAATTTCTTTTGGATTTCTAAATAATATTTTAATTCCTGATTCATCAATTAACTTAAAAATATCAGGAAGAGAAGATATTATTCCTCTATCTTTTAGAAAATTTTCTGCTTTCCAACCTCCATTTTTCGGATTTCTTATGTAAGAAACATATTCGTTAAATGAAAAGTTGAATTTTTGAGCAACAAAATACATAAAATCGTCTTCAAATTTATTTCTGATTAAAGAATTCTTATTTAATATATTCATTAATTTTATATTTTCTTCACTTATAGAATTTCCATAAGTTAAAAGATGAATTTCTTTTCCTTTATATGTAACTGATATCTCAACACCAGGAATAAAAGTTAACTCTTCATTATCTACAAGTTTTTTCATTTTATCTACATTTCCTATAGTATCATGATCTGTAATAGAAAAAATTTTAATTCCTAATTCTTTAATTTCATTTAATAATTCATTTGGATATAAAGTTCCATCTGAAGCTGTTGTATGTATATGAGTATCTATCCTATAATTCATTTATACTCTACCTTCCATAATCATTCTTTTTACAATATAGTACTATTTTAACACAATCTGGTAATACAATAAAACAATAAAATTATTGATATTCATTCTCATTTGTTGTATAGTAACTTAAGTATATAAACGGAGGTATAAATGGAAAATTCAAAAAAACAATTAAATAAATATTCATACTATTATTTTATATGGCATGGTGTTTTTTTAGCTTTAACAATGTCAATGATAGATTTTAATACAGTTTTTCCCGCTTTGGTTGATACATTAACAAAGCGAAAAGTTATATTTGGTATACTATATTCAATATTATTAGGTGCCCCATATCTTTTCAACATTGTTTTTAGTCATTATTTAAAACATCAAAAATATAAAAAGAAATATCTTTTATTAGGTATTTACCTAAGAGCTATTTCATTTTTAGGTATGTCAATTTCAGTTTATTTTTGGGGACAACAATCTCCAAACACTGTAATAATAAGCTTGTTTTTCTTAATTTTTATATTCTCAATCAGCGGTGGGTTTGCAGGAATTTCATATGCAGATATAATGGGAAAATTATTTACAAGTAAAGAAAGAGGAAAGCTATATGCTACAAAGCAATTTTTAAGTAGTCTTGCAGCTTTTGGAGGAGGAATGCTTGTATCAAAAATATTTTCTCCTGGAAAACTTGCATATCCATATAATTATGTAATTGTACTTTTTATAGGATTTATAGGGCTTTCAATTGCATCAATTGGTTTTTTATTTATTAAAGAAATTCCTTCAGAAATTCATGAAAATAAAGATGATAATTTTATTGATTTTCTAAAAAGCGTACCTAGTATTTTAAAAAATGATAAGAAATTTTTAAAATTTATTATTGTTGAAAATCTTGCAAGTTTTAGCTTAATGATTTTGCCTTTTTATATGATATTTGCAAAAGATATTTTTTCTATAGATAATAGTTATATTGGCAAATACTTGCTATTCCAAATAACTGGTACGATATTTTCAAATATTTTATGGGGTATGATTTCAACAAAATTCGGATCAAAATCTGTAGTAAGAATTTGTATTTTAGGAGGAGCAACAATTCCTTTAATTGCAATAGTATTATCAAAATTTGGACCAAATGTTTTTTCTATTGTATTTCTTTTAGTTGGTTTTATCATTAGCGGTAGAAGAGTTGGATTTGAAACATATTTATTAGATATTTCACCTAGTAATAATACGACTGTATATTTTGGAATAAGAGGTTCATTAAATTTAATGGTTGTAATTTTACCAATTATGGGCGGACTATTTATAGATATTATTGGATACTATTTAACTTTTTCAATTGTTTCTGTTATAATGTTTATATCATTTATTCTTTTTAAAAAGAATTAGTATAACAACAATTGGAGATGATATCAAATGAAAAAAATATTCAAATTTATTTTTGCACTTATCGGAATCGCATTAATTTCAACAGCTTTACTATTTCTTGTACTAACAATAACTGATTTTCAACCGAAAAAAATAATAACACTTGAAACTCAAAATAATCAAAAAGAAATCGTAAAACTTAATAAAGATTATTCAATTATGACTTGGAATATTGGTTACGCTTCTCTTAGTGAAAATGAAGATTTCTTTATGGATGATGGGGAAAAATCTAGACCTGATAATAAAGAACTAGTTGAAAATAACTTAAACGGTATTATTAATTCATTTAATAAATTTGATTTAGATCTTGCTATAATTCAAGAAATTGACATTAAATCTAGGAGAAGTTATTATATTAATCAATTAGAAGAACTAGCTAATAATTTTAAAGATTATTCATATAACTTTGCTAAAAATTATGACGTACTATTTGTTCCAGTACCATTTCCACCATTAGGAAAAATAGAATCTGGTATTTCAACTTTTTCAAAATATTTTATTGATTCATCTGAAAGGCATCAATTTGAAGGTAATTATAGTTGGCCTAAAAAAATAGCTATGTTAGATAGGTGCTATACAGTCTCTACTCTTCCAATAGAAAATAAAAATGAAAAATTAGTAGTAATAAATGCGCATTTTTCTGCATATGATAACGGTTCTTTAAGAGAAAAACAATTAAAAGAAATTAAAACAATTATTACAGATGAATATGCAAAAGGAAATTATGTGATATTAGGTGGAGATTTTAATCAAACTTTTTCTTTTATAGATATTAATAGGTTCCCATTATATAAAAACGGAGATTTTTATATGCCACATCCTATACCGGCTGATTTTATTGATGATACATGGCAATGGGGAGTTTCAGAAAACGCTCCAACATATAGATTACTTGACTCAGCGTATAACGAAGGTGTAACACAAGTTGGAATTATTGATGGATTTTTAGTTTCACCAAATATTAGTATTAAAGAAGTTGAAACATTAGACTATAAATTTAAATATACAGATCATAATCCTGTAAAAATGATATTTGAATTAAACTAATTAATATTAAAAAAGATGATTCTTAATTTATAGAATCATCTTTTTTTATTACTTAGGAAAGTGCATTGAAATCAAAAAAATGATATACTAAATAAAAACAAAATGAGGGTTAAAATGTGACTGATTCAAAAGATATTTTAATAAAACTTGGAAGCATTTGCAAAAAAAATAGGATATATGAAGACTAGAAAAGTGTACTATGCAGAAGTAAAAAAATAGAGAAAGACTATTTAAAACAAAATAGAACATATTTTCGAAAAAAATGTTTTCGAACGTTCTTTCTGGGTATAAATAAAACCAAGAAGGAGGTGGAAAAACATGAAACTAACAATGAAGCTAAAACTCTCTTTAGATAAGGAAACATATGATGCTTTAAGAGAAATCCAGTTATATTCAGGTAAGTTTTACAATATGGTCAACTACGACTTT
>JAMOQG010000086.1 GCA_027064135.1 Peptostreptococcaceae bacterium
GGAAGCATATTTAAATGTTTCAGGAGTTACTAATTCACCATTTTCTTTTGTGCAAATCGTATTTACAAGTTTCATTTCACCTGGATCAACAGAAAGATGGAGTGAATGAATTCTAATTAAAGGTAATTTATTTATTGGATCCTGCTCTTCAGTGATGTAATTTTGCGTATAATATTGAGCATAATTCAGTTTGTTTTTAATTTGCCATTCTTTATGGTCCTTTAGAACGTTAATAAGTGTTTTTCCAATTTTAATATTTCTAACTGATGATTCATTTTTAGTAGAACCGAAATACCAACCAAATTTTCTTTTAAGGATAATTTTATTAACATCAACAGTTGCATTCTCAAAATCAATATCTTCCCAAGTTAATCCCATAGCTTCGCTTATTCTTAATCCAGTGTAATAACCAATCATAATAGGAACATAAAAAGATGATCCAACTGGAAAACGTTCAATTATTCTTTTAAAATCCTTATTTGAAATAATTTTTAAATCATCATTTGCAGTATGTTCAAATTTTGGTGATTTTACATATTGCATAGGATTGTTCTTAATAAATCCTAATGGATGCACAGCATACTTCAATGAACTACTTAATACATTGCTGATCCCATTAAGATAATTTTTACTTAAACCACTTGAATATTTATCATTTATTAAACTCTGGAGTACCGCAGGCGTTAATGATTTCAATTTAAAAATACCTAAAGTAGGTTTAATATGAAGTCTTATAATTCTCTCATATCCATTTTGAGTGTTATATTTACAGTTTAAGAGTACATATGTTTCAAACCAATAATCCATATAATCAGACATAGAAATATCAGCTGGAACGAAATGCAGTCCAGCATTCTCATATTCTGTTAATGCAATTCTTAAAGCAGTTTCAGCTTCTTTTTTAGTTCTTCCACCAACTTTCTCAATTCTTTTTCTTTTTCCATCAACGGTTGAAGCTTCAAAAGAATAATACCAATTTTTACCTCTTTTTCTTACAGAACCAGTCATAAAATCACTTCTCCTTTTAATTAATAATCTTAGTAATATAGACGTTTGGTAAATTACATAGAGTCAAATACATATCATCAAGTAATTTTTCATTGATAACAATTAATTCATAACCATCAATAGAGTAATAACAACCTAAGATTTCATCATTAAGTTTTTCATAGTTCACATGGATATTTTCTTCAGATAGTAGTTTGTTTAGAGTAGAATTCATGATATAATATCTCCTTTACAGAACGTTTGTTTGAACAAATTATAACATAAATTTTAGTTTAATTCAAAATATTATATTTGCAATTGTTTTTTATTAGTAAATTTGGGTATCAGTAGAATATACTTAATTGATATTTTATCTTATAAATTAATATAAAAGGGTGAAAGTTATTATTATTGTTATAGTTGTTGACAATTTAAAACTAATTTGATATTCCGAAATTGTGCAAGCAAAATGAAACTAGATGAAACTAGATGAAATAAAATTAGGTGATTATTTGAAGACTAAAGGATTCCATTATCATGGATGTAATTATGAAAGAGCGTAAGAATTATTAAATTTACAAAAAGGAATTTCATCAATTGGAAATAAGCATTGGCTAGGAGATGGGTTTTATCTTTATGATGAAAAAATGTATGCATATTATTGGATTAAAAATATGTTTGAAAATAATAAAGATTATAAAATTACCGATAATACTAATATAGAAGAGTTTTTTAAAATTTTAATATGTTCTTATGAAGTAAAGGAATCTAGAATATTTGATTTAACGAAAGTGGAATCAAAATTTCTATTAGATCGAATGCGTGAAATAACAATTAAAAAAATGAAAAATGAAAATAAGGTTATTAATAAGTATAACCTTAATGAAGGTGTTTTATTAAATATATTATTTAACAAGAGAGATTATGATTTGAAATTTGATTTAGTAGTTGCTATATTTAATCGACGTTCTAATAAATATAAAGGTGTTGAATACGGGTTTAAAATTAATACTTTACCTGAAAAACAGATTTGTATAAAAAACCAAGAAATAATAAATAATATTAAAGAGTATGATTATACACAGGAAAAGGAAGAATTAGAAAATTTAGTGAATATGATTAATAAGTGTATAATAGCATAAACATATATAG
>JAMOQG010000087.1 GCA_027064135.1 Peptostreptococcaceae bacterium
GCTAAAATACCTAAAATACTAATAACAACTATTAACTCAATTAACGTAAAACCTTTTTGATTCAATTTCTTTCTAAAATAATATAACATATTTCTTTCCTCCTTTGTTTTTACCCTCTTAGTTTCCTAAGTTCCTATATGTTCAATGTAATTGGAATATGTTAAATAGTCTGATACATATCAAACATTGGTAACATCATCGCAATTACAATAAAGCCAATAATTAAAGCCATAAATAAAATACCTAATGGTTCTACTAAAGCTACTAACTTTTCAAGTGAAGCCTCTAATTCATCATCATAATAATCTGCTGTTTTTGCTAACATATCTTCTAATGATCCTGTTTCTTCACCTATGTTTATCATTGATACTGTCATTTTAGGAAAAAGTTGTAAATTTCCTAATAAGACACTTAACGATTTACCTCTTTTTATATCTTCAGAAACACTCTCTATCCCTTCAATTAAAATTGAGTTATTTGTTACATCAGCTGAAGTTTCAAGCGCTCGTAAAATCGGAATACCACTACCTATTAAAGTAGATAAAGTTCTAATGAATCTTGAAGTCATTATTTTTATTGTTTGTTTTTTTATTATTGGTATATGAAGTATAAAATTATCTTTTGCTCTTTTGCCACTTTTTGTTTTAATTATATTTTTATAAGAAAATGCTATACCAACTATAGCAGCAATAAATAAATACCAATAGTTAGTTATAGCATCACTAAAACCTAAAACTATTCTTGTTATTAATGGTAATTCGACACCAGAACCTGTAAACATTCCAACTATTGTAGGCATTACAAATGTTAACATAAATATTACTGCTAATGTTGCAATTACAGCTAAAACAGTAGGATAAATCATAGCACTTTTAATTTTTTTATTTATTTTATCTTCTTTTTCGTAGTGAACTGACATTTTAAAAAGTACATCATCTAAATTACCAGTCATTTCTCCTGCTTGAATCATATTTACAAGTAAACTAGGAAATACCTTTGGAAATTCTTTCATAGTTGCAGATAACATTTTTCCTCTTTTTACTTCATCAGTAATAATTTCAATAGTCTCTTTTAGAATATCATTTTCACTTTGTTCTTCTAAAACTTCAAGTCCAGAAATTAATGGCATACCTGCATTAAGCATAGTATATAATTGCCTACAAAATACAATAATATCTTTTGTTTTAGGTTTTCTTCTAAACATTTTTATATCTGCATTAAGAATACTTTTATCATTTGTTGAACTATTAGCTCTTCTGTTGCTTTTTTTATTACTTTTTTTTGCATTCTTATTTTTTGTATTTCCTTGAGTTTCAACTTTTATAGGTCTAAGGTTTTTCATTCTTAAAAATTGAACTACTTCTCTTTCAGTTTCAGCATCAAAAATTCCTTCTTTTATTTGTCCATGTTCATCAATTGATTTATAAATAAATGATGTCGCCAAGATTCACCCCCTTTTAATAAAATGAACTAATTGCTCTTTCTACAGCTTTTCTATCAATAGAATATCTAAGTAAAACTTCTTTCGTAATTTTTTTTCTTTTATATAGATCAATTAACGAATCATCCATAGAAATCATTCCTAAATTAGAACTTGTTTGAATAACCGTTTGCAATTGATGAGTTTTACCTTCTCTAATTAGATTTTGCATAGCTGTATTTGATGTCATAACTTCAAATGCAGCAACTCTTGAATTTCCGTCTGCTGTAGGCATAATTTGTTGAGAAATAACACCTTTTAAAACAGATGATAATTGCACTTTAATCTGTTGTTGTTGATAAGGTGGAAATACATCTACAATTCTATCGATTGTACTAGCCGCGCCAATTGTATGAACAGTTGATAATACTAGATGTCCTGTTTCAGCAGCAGTAATTGCAGTAGCAATTGTATCTAAATCTCTCATCTCACCTACTAAAATAATATCTGGATCTTGTCTTAAAGCACTTCTTAAAGCTTCAGAGAAAGAAAAAGTATCATATCCTATTTCTCTTTGATTTATTATGCACTTTTCATGTTTATGAAGAAATTCAATTGGATCCTCAATTGTAATAATATGTTCATTTCTATGTTTATTCATATGGTCGATCATAGTAGCTAAAGTAGTTGATTTACCACTACCGGTTGGGCCAGTTACTAAAATTAAACCTCTTTTTAATTTACTTAATTCTTTTATAATTGGTGGAAGTCCAAGCTCTTCCATAGAAGGAATTATTAATGCTACTACTCTAATAGCAACAGCATAAGTTCCTCTTTGTAAATAAACATTAACCCTAAATCTTCCAACATTTGATATTGAATATGCAATATCAACAGCACCTTGATTCTTTTCATCTGATAATTTTGATTTTTGTTCTTTAGTTAAAATTTCATCTACAAAGATTTCTATATCCTTATTTGATAAAATATGATCATTTATTCTTTCTAATTTCCCATTAATTCGCATAATAGGAGGAGCTCCAATACTTAAATGAATATCAGAAGCTAAATTGTTTTTTGCAATAATTAAAATTTCCATAAATTTCATTATATCCCTCTATTCAACACTATATGCTATACGAATTAATTCATCCAAAGTAGTTTTTCCACCTATTATTTGTTCTTTACAACTTGTACTTAAAGTTTTCATATCTGAGTTTTCATTAAAAACAATATTTCTAATTTCATCAGTAGAAGCACCATTATTAATATTTTCCCTTACTTCTTTATCAACAATCATCATTTCATAAATTCCTGTTCTACCAGAATACCCTGTATTTCCACAAGCAGAACATCCAACTTTTTCAAATATCTCAATAGGTTTATCAATACCTAATAATTTCATTTCACTTTCAGTAGTAATATGACTTTTTTTACAGCTATTACAAAGTTTCTTTACAAGTCTTTGAGATATTATTCCAGCTAATGAAGAAGATAATATATAAGGTTCAATACCCATATCAATCAATCTAGCAACAGTACTAGCTGTATCATTTGTATGCAGTGTAGATAATACTAAATGGCCAGTAATAGAAGCTCTTACAGCAATTTGAGCAGTTTCAGAATCTCTTATCTCACCAATCATTACTATATCTGGATCTTGTCTTAAAATAGACCTTAATCCTGTTGCAAAAGTAAGACCAGCTTTTAAATTAACTTGTACTTGATTAATTCCATTCAATCTATATTCTACCGGATCTTCAACAGTAATAATATTTTTAGTGTCAACATTTAATTCATTTAACATTGTATATAAAGTAGTTGTTTTACCACTACCTGTTGGTCCAGTTACAAGTATCATACCTTGAGGATATTTCATCATCTTTTCAATTAAAATTAAATCGTTATTTGTTAGCCCTAATGTTTTTTTATCAATTACAATCGAACTTCTATCAAGTAATCTAATAACTACTTTTTCTCCATATACTGTTGGTAATGCAGAAATTCGCATATCAACTAAATGTGAATCAATAATAGTTTCAATTCTACCATCTTGTGGTTTCCTTTTTTCGGAAATGTCCATTTCTCCCATTATTTTAATTCTTGTTACTAAAGGAGCATGATTTGACATATCGCTTGTCATAAATTCTCTTAAATCTCCATCAACTCTAAATCTAACTCTAACTTTATCATTGCTAGGTTCAATATGAATATCACTTGCTTTTGCTTTCAAACCCGCAGTAAGAATCTTATTTACAAGTTTTACAATAGGAGCATTCGAAATATTTGTGTCCGAATCTAAAGTTGTCATTCCAGAATAATCAGCTTTTTTATTAATATCTTTTTTTATTGCTTTTTTATAAATTTTATCAATAGCCTTATTTATTGACATTTTCGAAGCTAATCTTGGTTCTATGTCCATTCCAGTAATAACAAACATATCGTCAATCAAGCGTAAATCCAATGGATCAGCCATTGCAACTATTAATTTTCCATTACGAATATTTATAGGTAATAATTCATTTTTTCTAGCAAATTTTTCATTAATCATTTTTGAGGCTTTATAATCAATAATATATGACTCTAAATTTACATGCTTTATTCCAAGTTGTATTTCTAAAAAATTAATTATTTGACTTTCAGTTAAAAGATTATCCGCTATTATTTGTTCACCAAGTTTATTACCTGAAATTTTTTGTCTAAGTAAAGCGCCATTAAGCTGCTCCTCTGTAATTAATCCCTCTTGAACTAATCTATCACCTAATCTTATTTTTACTTTATTCATAATAACTCCATATTCTATATTTGATATTTTAATATACCTAATTTTTAATTGTTTAAACAAAAAAACCGGCAAAATACACTTTAGCCGGTTGCATTACTATCTCCATATATAATAAATGCCCAATTAACTTATATATTTCACAGATTCTAATAATTTTATTTTATATACTATATTTAGATAATTGTATCATATTTGTATGCACCTTACAATAAATTGTTTTTAATTATATATTTAACATACATTGTGATTGAATAATCTTATTTATTTAATTTATTTTCAATATTTGATACAATTATATCAATAGCAACAAGGTTTAAACCACCTTCAGGAATTATGATATCAGCATATTTTTTACTCGGTTCAACAAATTGGTCATGGGCTGGTTTTACCGTTGTAAAATACTGTTTAATAACAGATTCTAGAGTTCTACCTCTTTCATCAATATCTCTTGTAATACGCCTTATTATCCTTACATCAGCATCAGTGTCAACAAATATTTTAATATCCATTAAATCTCTTAATCTTGAATCTTCAAATACCATTATACCTTCAACGATTAAAATTTCTTTTGGAAAAACATTAACAGTTTCTGATTTTCTTGTATGATTTTCAAAATCATAAATTGGTTTTTCAATATTTTTATTTTCTTTTAAAGATTTGATATGTTCTATTAATAGATCGGTATCAAATGCTAAAGGATGATCATAATTAGTCTTTTTTCTTTCTTCAAAAGGAATAGTACCTTGGTCTTTATAATAAGCATCTTGTTCTAAAATAGAAATATTCTTTTCAGGTAATTTTTTAAATATCGAATTAGCAACAGTACTTTTACCTGAACCTGTTCCTCCAGCAATTCCAATTATTAAAGGCTTATCCATATTATTTACTCCTTTTTTTTCTTAAAATATACATTTCTTCAACTACTTCATCCATTTTAATCTTAATGATTTGTTGAGGATGAGGAGCCACTTCAATATCTTTATCTTTATCATCTTTTAAATAATTAACAGTTTGAGTAAATTCATGATATTTAGGTCCAATTACTTCAATTTCATCGCCAATAAATATTCTGTTTCTTTGTTCAATAGTTGCAACCATAGTCTCTTTATCAAAAGATCTAACTATTCCAATAAAATCATATTCTCTAATATATGAACTTGATTCATAAACTTGTCCTTCAGGACCAGGTTTGCCATTAGCAAATCCATCAGTATATTTTCTATGGCTAGATTTTCTTAAATTTTCCATCCATTTTTCATCAAATTTATAATCTTCTTTTTCTTCATAATATTTATCAATCGCTTCTCTATAAGTATTAATAATATTTGCAACATAATACATACTTTTCATTCTACCTTCAATTTTAAGACTAACAAGGCCTGTATCAATTAATTCTTTTATTTTACTTATTAAATTAAGATCTCTCGAATTGAATATATATGTTCCTCTTTCATCCTCATAAATAGGGTAATATTCACCTTCACGAGTTTTTTCCATTAAGCTATATTCCCATCTGCATGGTTGAGCACACGCTCCTCTATTCGCATCACGCCCTGCCATATAGCTACTTAATAAACATCTGCCTGAGTATGAAATACACATAGCACCATGTACAAAAGCTTCAATTTCTAAAGAATCAGGTGTTTTATCATTTATTTCAGTTATTTCTTTAAGAGATAATTCTCTTGCTAAAATAACTCTTTTAACACCTTGTTCATGCCAAAATTTAGCTGACATATAATTAGTATTGTTTGCCTGTGTTGATAAATGAATATCGACGGATTTCCACACTTCTTTAACAATAACTATGATTCCTGGGTCAGAAACAATTACTGCATCAAAACCAAAATCTTTAATCTCATTAATATACTTAGTAAGTCTTTCGATATCATTATTATGAGGAATTATATTTAAAGTTAAATATACTTTTGCACCTCTAGTATGTGCATATTCAATTCCTTCTTTCATTTCTTCATATGTAAAATTGTCCGAACTTGCTCTAAGTCCAAACTGTTTTCCACCTAAATATACTGCATCCGCTCCATAATATACAGCAAATTTTAATTTTTCTAAATTACCCGCGGGGGCTAATAATTCAACTTTATTCATTTTCTCCTCCTGTATAATAACTTATTGCTACTCCATCGCCTATTGGTATTACAGTAGTAGTCAATAAAGGATTATTCATTAAAAAATCTATATAGCTCCTCATTCTTTTAACTATAGTTTTTTTTCTTTTTATTACATATTTATCTGTTGCAATCATACCTTTAAATAAAACATTATCCGATACAATAATAGAACCGTTTTTCAAATTATTTTCAATTTGATCATAAAATTTCTGATAATGACCTTTTGCTGCATCAATAAATATCAAATCATAAAAACCTTCTTCATTTTCTAAACCTGTTTTAGCATCAGAAAGTACAAGTTCGATATCAAAATCAATATTTAAACTTTCTTTATAATCTTTAATATTTTTTTTAGCTATTTCATGTATTTCTTCATTTATTTCAAAACTTTTAATTTTGCCTTTATAATTCATCGCTCTACTAAAAACTATTCCTGAATAACCAATCGCAGTACCAACTTCTAAAATACTATTTACTTTAGATGTTTTTATTAAAACTTCAAGCATTTTTTCAGTTTCTTTTTCTATAATAGGTACATTTTTTTCGATTGCATATAATCTCATTTCATTAATGAAATTATTTTTTTCTTCAGGAATAATCTTCTCAATATATTCTTTTATATATTCATCATTAATTTTGCCAGGATAATAACTCATTTTAATTTATTCCCCTTTATTCTTATCATATAATTTCTGTGCAGCTTTATTATGATCTCTTAAATTTGTTGTAAATATATGAGTATTATCGTCTTCATAACTTCTAACAAAAAATAGATAATCAGTATCGTCAGGATAAATTGCTGCTTTTATTGCTCCTTCTCCTGGAGAACAAATAGGTCCTGGTGGTAATCCTTGATATTTATAAGTGTTATATACATTATCAATAGCAATATCCTTATTTGTTAATATTGCTTTTCTTTCTTCAATAATATATTCAACTGTAGCACAAGATTGTAACGGCATACTAATATCAAGCCTATTATGAAATACGCTTGATACAATAGTTTGTTCTTTAGGAACTATTACTTCTCTTTCAATTATTGATGCTAAAATAATCATTTCATAAATATCTATATCATTTTCATTCATATATGTTAAAGTACCTTCGTCAAAAACTTTAATGAATCTACTTAACATTTTATCAATGATTTCTTTATCAGTTGCACCTTTTTTAATTTCATAAGTATCAGGAAATAAAAAACCTTCAAAATTAACATATTCCATATTTTTAATTAAGTCATAATTATTAATTTCTTCTTCTAAAACAGCTATAAATTTATCTTTATCGTCAATAATATTTTGAGCGATTAATAAATCTATTATTTCATGAAGTTCTAATCCTTCTACAATTGTGAATTTTTCAGTTTCAAGAAAAACATCGCCATTATATATTTTTTCAATTATTGTTTTCATATCAAATGATTTTGATAATTTATAATCACCAGCTTTAAGCTTAGTATCATATCCCATATCTTTAACCATTTTCTTAAAAACTAATTCATTTCTTATTAAATCATTATCATATAAAATTTTTCCGATTCCATTTGTTGAAGAACCATTAGGAACGGTAATTAAATATTCAGTCTCATCTGAAGAATCAACCGGCTTTTCAAATTCATCCATAACATTACATCCTGTTAAAAGCAATGTTAAAATCATAGTAATAATTAAAACTTTCTTCATATACACCTACTTGTAATTAATATCTATAGCTTCACTTAAAATTTTTGTAATATCACTCATCATTTGATTAATTTTTATTTCTAAACTAAAATAATCTTTTATTTTTTCTTCTTTATTAAGTTCTGAATAAAGATTTTGGACTTCATCTAAAATATCTTTATCCATTTCTTCGCCTTTTAATTTTTGCTTTTGTAAAATAATTTGTTTATTTTGAAATTCTATGATTTTCTCTTTATACCTACTATCATTCATCAATTCTTTATTAATATTTGAAAATTTTGTATATATTTCATCATTCTTAATCGATTTTGCTAAAGCATGCGCTGCATCATAGACATTCATGTTTCCCTCCTTTTTATCGCCCCTAGATTGTCGATATTCAATAACTTTAATATCTACTTGTCTATAACAATCGGTAAAATCATTGGTCTTCTTCCTGTTTTCTTATATAAAAACTCATTTAATTTTGTTACGACATGTTTCTTAATATCATTCCAATCAGTTTTACCTGATTTCATTGAATTTAATGCTTCTTGTTTAACTAAATTTCTTGCACTAGCAATTAAACTTTCAGACTCTCTAACATAAACAAAACCTCTTGATATAATATCAGGCATTGCAGTAACTTCAAGATTTTCAGTATCTAAATGTAATACAACCACCATTAATCCATCTTGAGAAAGAATTCTTCTATCTCTAATAACTACATTACCTACATCACCAACACCAATTCCATCAACAAATACTCTTCCGCTTTGAACTTTTCCAGTAATACTTGCTTCATCTTCATTTAATTCCAAAACATTTCCATTAGCTAAAAGGAAAGTATTGTTACTTGACATTCCAAGTTTTTCTGCTAATTTTACATGAGTTAATAAATGAGAATATTCACCGTGAACAGGCATAAAAAATTTAGGTTTAACAAGTGAATGAATAACTTTCAATTCTTCTTCACAAGCATGTCCTGAAACATGTACATCTGCCAAAGACTGATATATTACGTTTACACCTTTTTTATGAAGTAAGTTAATAATTTCAATTATTGGTTTTTCGTTTCCTGGAATAGGAGTTGAAGAAAGAATAACAAGATCACCATTTCTCAATTCAAAATTCCTATGAAAAGAATTTGCCATTCTATAAAGTGCACTCATAGGCTCGCCTTGAGAACCTGTAGTAATCAATACTATTTCATTATCAGGATATTTATCAATTTCATTAACATCAATTAAAATATCTTCTGGCATTTTTAAATAACCAAGATCTATTGCAACCTCAGTTACAGTAAACATCGATCTACCAGAAAATGCTACTTTTCTACCAGAAACGTGTGCAGCATTTACTATTTGTTGAATTCTATGAACATTTGATGAAAAAGAAGCAACAACTATTCGTTCATCAGAATTCATAAATATTTCATCGAAAGTCTTTCCAACAGTCATTTCTGACATAGAACTTCCTTTTCTCATTACATTAGTACTATCTGCCATTAATAACATAACGCCTTCGCTACCATATTTAGCAAACTTAGCTAAATCAATCATATCACCATCAATTGGTGTATAATCAATTTTAAAGTCGCCAGTATGAATTACAACGCCAACAGGTGTAGTAATAGCATATCCAACAGAGTCAGGTATTGAATGACTTACTCTAATCGGATCAATTTTAAAAACACCAAGTTCAAATTTTGTATCTGCATCAATTTCAATTAATTTGACTTCACCAATACTATCCTTATATTCTTCCAATCTTACCTTAACAAGTCCTAATGTTAATCTCGTTCCATAAATCGGAACATTAACTTTTTGTAAAACAAAAGGTAATGAACCTATATGATCCATATGACCATGAGTTATAATTATACCTTTTACTTTATCACTGTTTTTTTCTAAATAAGTGATATCAGGAATTACAATATCAATACCTAATAATTCATCATCCGGAAAACCAAAACCTGAATCCAGTAAGATAATATCATCTTCATATTCAAAAACAGTCATATTTTTTCCTATTTCTTCTAAACCACCTAGTGGTATTATTTTCAATTTATTTTTTTTCTTCATTTTATTACACATCCTTTATTTATTTGATTAGGGTTTTTTCATTACATTCTTTGCAAATACCTATAAATTTGCATTTATGATTTTCTATTTTAAATCCATATACTTCTTCAATTTCTTTTTCCAAACTTTCAAGTGAATCGTCTTCAACTTCAATTATTTTTCCGCATTTTGTACATATTAAATGATGATGGTTATGCCCGTCATCAAAACATCTAAAATCGTATCTGATAGATCCGTCTCCAAAATTAATTTCCGTCAAAATTTCAAGTTCAACAAATAACTTTATAGTTCTATAAATAGTTGCTAAGCCAATGCTGCTGTCAATTTTTCTGATTTCATCATAAATTTCTTCACAATTCATATGCTTTTCTTTATTTTCAAAAATTACACCAATAATTGTTTTTCTTTGATTTGTTAATTTATAATTGTTTTCAGTTATCACTTCATATATATTATCCAGCACCATTTCCACATTTCACCTCTCTTACTCTTCTAAAAATTCATAATATGCTTCAGCAACAATATTAAATTCATCTTCATCTTCAATTGGCATAAATGTTGTTTCAATGCCGTCAGTTGTAACTTTAAATAATAATACTTCCTCATCATCTCCATACTGCGCTACAACAGGAAGCAATGCAACATAATCATTATTTTCAACTTCAAAAGACATAACTACCTCAAAATCTTCATCATCTCCATCACTATTAATTAAACTTATTACTTCATATTCTTCTTCCATATTTCATCCTCCTTTATAAACTATCCAAATAATTCTGCAAAATAAATACTGCAGCTAATTTGTCAATTACTTTTTTTCTATTACGTCTACTTACATCCCCTTGCAGCAAAACTCTTTCTGCACTTTTCGAACTAAGCCTTTCATCGAAATAAATTATTTCAATTTCTCGATCAACCTTTGTTGTATATTTTATTTTTTTTAAAACCTTTTTCATAAAATTTTCAGTTTTTATCGCTTGAGGACCGACTGTATTATTCATATTTTTAGGAAAACCAACAACTATTTTATCAATTTCATCTTCAACAATAATATCTATAATCTCATCAATTGTCTCTTTATTGGATTTTCTAAAAATAGTCTTTCTTCCTTGCGCAGTTATTAACAACGCATCACTAACTGCAATACCAATTGTCTTGTCACCAACATCTAGTCCTAATATTTTCATTTGACCACCTAAATTATCTTAA
>JAMOQG010000088.1 GCA_027064135.1 Peptostreptococcaceae bacterium
TAGAATGCCACATGTAAATCAACTTTATCTTGCATCTCTCTATCAAGAGATTTTAACCAACCACCTGTTCCTTTTAATTCACTGTTAAAGTATTCGTCTGCATTTGCAGGAGTGTTAGAGAACCATAATATTTTCATTCTACTCATACTTTTTTTCAATAATCTCCTTAAATTTTAAGAAATACTGTCTTGGTTTAAATTTTTGTGCTGAAATTTTACTATTTATTTTTAATTTTTTTTGTAATTCTTTGTTAGAATTTATTTCTATTATAGCTTTTGCAATATTTATAGATATGTTGGGACCTCTATTAATTATGATTCCACATTTTTTATTAATATATTCCGGAATTCCACCTGCATCCGACGCAATAACAGGCAAGCCACAAGCTATTCCTTCAATAGCAACTAATCCTGCAGCTTCATCAGTTATTGAAGGAAAAACTAATATGTCACTAATAGCATAATATTTTACTAAATCATTGTTGCTAATATACCCACAAAATACAAACTTATTTTCATATCCTACTATTTCTTTTTCAATCTTATTTTTAAAGATATTATCACTTTTATTTATTCTGGCAAAACCAGAACCAAATGAACCTATGATTAATAGCTTAATTTTTATTTTACTATCTAATATTTTACACGCTTCTATTAACTCAAGTAATCCTTTTTCAGGCACTAATCTACCTGTAAAAACTACAACTAGATCATCTTGCGAAATACCTAGATTTTCCTTTCTTATTAAATTAAGATATTTATTATCAATATTAGAAAAAAATATTTCATTTATACAATTATAAAGAACAAATATTTTTTCATTACTAACATTTACATTACTCTCTATATATTTTTTCAAATAATTACTAACAACAATAATTTTATCAGCATGCAAAATGGCATTCTCAAAATACTTATATTTATCAAAATTTAATTTAGTGTGTAAATGAAATATTAATTCAACATTTTCCCCAAATTTTTTTTTAAAAAATTTAACATTTGAAGGATTTCCTTCAACAACTATTTTATCAATTTTCTTAAATTTTATTAAATAGTACAATCGAAAAGTATCAAAAGTAACAGATGTCATACCAAGTTTTCTAAAAATTTTAAATATAAATTTTAATAATTTTATGAAAATATTTTGTTTTAACCAAATAAATTTAGTATTTTTATAACCTTGAGATTCAATATATGCTAATTTATTAAAATATGAAAAAACAACAATATTAAAATACCCGGATTTTTCGTTTTCTTTAATAAAATTATCAACCAAAGATTCGATTGCTCCACCTAAAACAGCAGGAATAGGAAGATCAGAGGGAAGAATTATTGCAATTTGCATATTTTTTTACTGAAAAACCGTATTATATTAGAAATTAAAATTTTCCTTAAATATTTATCTAAAAAAAATATTATCGCCCCTTTATTCCCTAAAAAAAGAACTATTCGATAAATGATATATTCTTCTAAAAGATCTATTTTATAAATTATGCTTAATTTTTTAAAATTATGACTTATTAAGAAAGAATACCAGTCAGTATAATAATCTGAATATATTTTTTTTTTATTTGTAAAAGATACCGACTTTTCATGTAATCTGTACTCTACTGTTATTTTATCTAAAAAAAATATTTTATTATTAGCAATTAACATTTTAAGAAAAAAAGGATAATCTTCTAATAATTTATATCTTTCATTAAAATAATTTAAAGAAACAATTAGTTCTTTCTTAAAAAAAGTTGTTGGCCCTGCAATTAATACTTTTCTATACAAAAGATACGTTAATTGTTCATCAGGGTTTGAATATTCAGAATAGAAAAAACAATTTAAAGAATTAATAAATGGTCGAATATGCATTTGCTTTTTCACATTATTATTAATTACAAAAGATTGTTGTTTTGAAATGATTGCTTTTGCATTTGGATTTTTATACACAAAAGTAACAAAGTCAGATATAGCCATTTTTTTAAACAAATCATCTCCAGCAATAAGTTTAATCCACTCCCCTGTTGATGCTTTTACACCTCTATTACAATTTGCTGGTATTCCTGTATTTTTTTTTGCTGTCAATAGTTTGGTTCTAACAAATCTATCTTTATTATTTTCAAGCCATTCTTCACATATCTCTACGGTGTTATCAGTAGAACAATCATCACTAACAATTAGTTCAATATTTTGGTAGGTTTGTGCTTTAGCGCTTTCAAGCGTTTCTAAAACAAATTCTGCAGAATTATAAGTAATAACTATGATACTAACTAATGGATTTAACATTTCTTTTCCTTATTTTTTTAAATAAACTTTTTATTTCTTCTATTTCTGATGACCCCAAAATATAATTCACAAATAAATACACCATAATTCCAGAGGACGTACCAACAATTAACTTTATAAAATTATTAGAGATAAATAAAATAGAATAATAAACAGCTATACTCATAATAATTGTAGATATAGCAAAAGGTAGCATATCTTTTAATTGCTTCAATAAACCATAACCGAATAATTTACCCGACATATAAGTATTGATCCCAAAAGCAATAAACGAAGTTATTATAAATCCAATTATCATTGCTCTTATACCCAATGGAACTGTTATTAATAATGCAATTATTGTTATTGGTATTTTTGATAAATCTACCTTTAAAAACAAATCTGATCTTCCATTTGCATTAAGCATATTCAAATTTATTGCACTCATTGGATAAAAGATCTTTGTAAAACATAATAACTGTAAAATAGGGATTACAGGCAGCCAATTATCATTAAATAATGTTTTTATTAAAGGATCAGCCAATAATGATAAAAGCGTCATTATTGGAAAAATTATAAATGAGCTCATTCTTATCAATTTTCTAAAAGCAGAAATCATTCGCTTTTGATCATCTCGAATTGACGCAAGAACAGGAAATGAAACTTTATGTATTATTTGTGTAACTGTATTAGAAGATAATTCTGTCAATTTCTTTGATTGAGAATAATATCCTAGATCAGCAGCAGCATAATATTTACCAATTATTATATTATATATATTTTGAAAAATTTGAGCAAAGATACCAGACAGTAATAATTTCGAACCAAATCCAAATAATTCATTGAATGATTTTCTTGAAAATTTTAGAGAAGGATGCCAGTTGTTTAAAATCCATAAAAGTCCAACTGAAAATATTGCCCCAGTTAAATTCTTAATTACTAAAGACCAAACTCCAAATCCTAAATAAGCAAATAATATACCGATAGAGCCACTAACAATAACAGATAAAATATTGATTTTAGCTAATGTTTTAAAATCTAATTCAATTAACAACTTTGTTCTTTGAACACTTGCTAACGAATTGATTATAATAATTAATGTTAAAACTCTTGTTAATTTTATTAGTGCAATTTTATCATAAAATATTGCTATGTATGGTGCAGAAAAATAAAGCATTAAATAACACAAAGCACTGATCGCAAAATTAAAAACAAATACTGTGGAAAAATCTATATCTGTTCTATCTTTTTTTTGTACTAAACCTGTACTCATTCCACTATCAATAAAAGTTTGGGCTATTGCAATGAAAACTGCAAGCATTCCAATTAAACCAAAATCTTTTGGTAATAATAAACGAGCTAATACAATATTAATTGCAAACTGACCGGCATATAAACCAAATTTTTCTATTGCTACCCACAACATGCCTTTCGTTGCTTGGGATTTAAGGGAGCTATTTGTCATACTCAGGACTATTATTCTTTATCATTTCTTACTTTTTGTAAAATCTCATTAATCAATGTTGACGAAGTACCTTTTGTATAAGGGAAAAAAACTATTCGAACACTTACTGCTTTAAATTGAATCTCTAATTCCTTCCATTTTGCTGAATTATACCAATCATCACCCACAAACATTATATCATACTTCAATTTCTCCCAAGATGAAAACTTATCTCTTGTTTCTTGTGGCACTACAGCATCAACAAATTTGATATTTCTAACAATTTCAATCCTTTCTTCGAATGCAATAACGGGCTTCTTATTCTTATACTCATAGACCAATTCATCAGTTGAAACTCCTACAATTAATTTATCACATAATCCTTTTGCGTTTTTTAAGAGATTTAAATGTCCTATATGAAATAAATCAAATACTCCTGTAGTATAACCAATAACCATTATATCTCATCCTTTATATATTCCTCAAATGTGTCACAAAATAAACTCAAATTTATTATCATGAATTTCTTCCACCCATTAAAAGCGGAAATATCTTTAGATTTAAAAACCCTTGTATTTAAATTCCATGAATTCACATCTTCTAGCCATAGATTAAAAGGAACAGGGAACCCCTTTTTAGGGCGATAAATAATATTATTATTTAAATAATTTTCAGCAATTTTTTTTAACAACATTTTAGGAATGTCATATTTTTCTGAAATTTCTCTATAGCTCTTACCTAACGCATTATTTTTATCGTCTTCAGATTTCCAAGCCACCTTATACTCAAAAGGAAGAGAATTGACATATTCCACTAAATTTTGTTCAATATAGGGGAAGCCAAGGGGGAATCCATTATACCGCATAGCATTAGCCCCTCTTGTAATTAACCCGGGAGTATGTAAAACTTGAGTAAAATAAATTGCCCAATTTCGTATATCAAAGTTAAGATGTTCTAAATTAAGACTGTTAATAGTAAGTTCGAAATCATTAACTAAATATTTTTCCTTGATTATTTTTCTATCTTCTAAACTAAAATAACGATATCTATCTAGTAAAAATTTGAAAAAAGACTCTTTATGCTCATAATTCATATACATCCTAAAATTTTGCCCATAACCTCCAAAAATATCGTCAGCTCCTTCACCACATAAAACTATATCCATACCATCCTTTTTGGCTTCTTTCTCAATATAAGCAAGTGGCAACTCATTTGGATGTAATGGAGCAGCTTTGAATTTTATTAGTTCTTTTAATAACGACTTTTTTTCTAAAAAGTCTTCTTTTCCTAATCTAAATTCACTATGAATAAAGTTATTATCTTGTGCCACAATTCTTGCATATTCAAATTCATCGTCACCATAAAAACCAGCACAATACGAGTACAATTCTTTATTTGGGTAAATTTTTCGTAACATTGCTGCAATTAATGAACTGTCAACACCTCCACTAATAGTAACGGCAATTTTTTCTTTGTCTTTTGTCAGTTTTTTAATTGATTCTAATAACAATTCCTCAACTTTGTTTTTTGCAGTAATAAAATCATCATTTTTAATATTAAAGTTAGGATACCAATTACAGCCTTCTTCAGAAAACCCAAAAGGTAATTTTTGGTAATCTTTAAACATTGTATATTTCCCTATAGGATGTCTATATGTAAGATATGATGTTATCCCCTCTGGAGAGAAATCAGAGAATTTGTTTTTTCTTATTTCATTACTTAAATCATCTTCGAATGATCTATCCATATTTTTATATGCTATATGTTCTCCAAATTTAGTTGTTTTCACTTTACCTCCAACTTAATTATTTCAATTATTTTTTTAGAAGAGCTAACATTCTTTAATTTATTCCTATAATTATTAATTTCATTAATTCTTATCTTTCTCATATAATCTTGACCTCCAATTATTATTTCGTTTATGAATTTCTCAATTTCAGTCAGTTGATATCCGACATATACTTTTTGGAAAATATATTTTCCAAAATCATTAAATCTTTCTACTATATTTTTATCATGAGCAACAAATATTTGAGGCTTCCCTGAAAAAAAATATTCCGCCAAAAAAGATCCACTATCATTAATCAAACCATCAGAAGTTAGAAATAAATCTATATAGTCAGAGTTAGAAAAAAATCCATTAGGTAACATACTCCATTGTTTATAATAATTTTCAGTTTTTTCTTTACCCCAATCTGAATGCCTGTATAATCTTGATTTTAATAATGGATGCGGTTTGAAGGCTATTTGAATTCTATTTACATTTTTTTTAGCAAAATCTAACATAAAATCAGCCATTTTTAAAAAATTTGAGTAATTTAAACCGGCACCAAAACCTTCAATCGTATGATGAGGAGACCATACAATTCTTTTTATTCCTTTATCCTTAATCTTCCATTGATCTATTACTTCGGCTTGAAAAAAAAATCTATCAATATTTGGGTAACCCACTACTTCAACATTTTTACCTATATTTCTTGAATTGTTTAATGCAATTTTTTTATGAATATTTGTTTCATAAAAAGCTTTCCATAAGAAATTATGAAAATCCATGTCATACTGAGTTTTTGTTAAGCTACTAACTTGAAAAGAATAAGGCACATAACAAGTCAGAGTATCCAAAAAATTATTTATACAGTACTCTGTTTTTGTATAATTGTAAGGTACTGAAAAAAAAACAATATCCGGCTTGATCTCTTTTTTCACATCTAACCAAGTATTTGATTCTTTAGAATAAGAATTTATAACCGTATAATCTTTTTCTTTAAAATACTTATATGCTTTATCTAAAATATCTTGCATTATTTCATTTCCATAAGCCAAATATGGACATACAACTAAAATGGGGTCAAATAATGGACTTTTGTCCAATAATCTATACAAATTCTCATATTTCCAAGCTTGTTCCTGAATTGGGAAAAAGACAACTTTAATCTTCTCGCCTTTCTTTACTTTTTCTCTCACTTTTTTTAAAGCATTTTTATGATTTTTTTGTACTTTTGCAAGAGTTAACCTAAACACAATTGGTTTAATAGGGTGTTTTATAGTTTTTAAAATCTTCCAAATTGTGGAAGGTAAAATATTTTTGATTTTTGTTTTAATTTCTTTATACATTTTTATTGTTCCTTAAATTTCAAATAGGTTGAGGTACCTAATAATATTCTCAGATGAATATCTCTTTTGCGCTCCACTTATCGGCAAACTCAACACTTCCTCATGAATTTGTTCTGAAATAGGAAAAGATAAATTATTCATATTACTATAAGCTTTTTGTTTATGCGGTGGTATAGGATAATGGATCATTGTTTGAATATTGTTTTCACTTAGATATTTTTGTAAATCATCTCTTTTAGTACTTCTTATTACAAATAAATGCCAGACAGGATCTGCCCATTCAGGCACATAAGGCAAAACAATATTTTCATTAATAATGTTTTCCATGTAATTTTTTGCAATTTCTTTTCGTTTATTATTATCTTCATCAAGATGTCTTAATTTAACCCTAAGAAAAGCAGCTTGCATCTCATCAAGGCGACTATTGAAACCCTTTACTTCATTAAAATATTTTTTTTCTGAACCATAGTTCCGTAAGATTCTAATTCTTTTAGCAAGTTCATCATCATTAGTTGTAATTGCACCACCATCTCCCAAAGCTCCGAGATTTTTACCCGGGTAAAAACTAAACCCGGAAGCATCTCCAAGAGAACCTGTTTTTCTACCTTTATATAAAGCTCCATGTGCTTGGGCAGAATCTTCAATGACTTTGAGGTTATATTTTTTTGCAATAGTATTAATAGCATCCATATCTGCTGGTTGTCCATAAAGATGAACGGCTATAATGGCTTTTGTTTTATTTGTTATCTTTTCTTCAATTAGTTTTGGATCAAGATTATAGGTTCTAATATCCGGTTCTACAGGTATAACTTTTGCACCGGCATAAGAAACAGCGAGCCAAGTTGCAATATAAGTATTTGAAGGAACAATAACTTCATCGCCTTTTCCAATACCGTAAGCTCTAAGAATAATGTGTAAGGCATCTAAACCATTACCAACACCGATACAATATTTTACTCCGCAATACTCCGCAAATTCTTTTTCAAAAGCTTCCACTTCCTTGCCGAGAATATACCAACCACTTTTCATTACATTATCAAAAGCTTTTTCATATTCATTAAAGTGTTGCATATTTATTTCTTTAAGATCTAGGAAAGGAATGTCTTTTTCTTCTTGTTTAACTACATCAAAGAAGTTGTCCGGATGAATTGCAATATCATGATGTTTATTAATAATACCTTTATCTCTTGTAATGAGTTTTGCGCCAATAGCTCTAGCAGTAGCTACAACTTGTGAATCCTCAATATCATCAAAATCGATTTCCATATATGATGGTGTTTTTGCGATTTCCACCTTATCTAGCAGATTCATTATTGCTAATTCTACCAATTTATTGGTTATCTTTCGCTCTAAATTAAGTGTTGTTTTAATTTCAGAATATAAAACAAATTCAAGATTATCAATTGAAGATGAACTGATAAATCCTGTATGGGCTGATTCATTGATAATAAAATCGAACACAGAAAGAGAAGATGGAAATTTTTCTTTTCTTGCATTCGATAGCGTATCAAGGATTATATTATTGTCGAAAATAAAAAACATTATTTATATTTCTCCATTAAATATTTTCCTCTATCTAGTTTATATTGCTCTGATTTATAAAAATTTTCATCATAATTTGATAAACCAATTCCAATTAATTCTTTCCAGTGTTCTTTTATGTATTCGTCTGTTATCTTATTACTTTCGATCTCTTTTATCTCTTGCTCAATTTCTACTCCATCTCTTTCAAAATGCTTTAACATCCATAAAAGAGGGTCAAGAATTGATTCATTTTTAATATTTAATGTTAGTTTCATTTTAACCTCTTAAGTTTATAGCTTCGTACCACAATTCTTTATTTATTTTCTCAGTTATTCTTTCATCATAATCAAAAGACATATTTTTCACTAATATGCCTATCAATGGAGTATGACTTAACTTAAACTCAACTCTTCTATTTTTTTATATGCTTCACTTTTTTGAAGTATATGTTTATCCAAAATCTCATCATAATTTAATAAGCCTATTACCTATTACAATCAATTTTTCCTAATGCTATTTTATATATTTGTCTGTTATTTTATTGTTCCCAATTCCATACTTTTCTTACTCAATTTCTACGCCATCAATTTCAAAATGTTTCAACACCCTCAAAAGCGGATTAAGAATTGGTCATTCTTACATATTTAATGTTAACGAATTTAGTTTTTTTAAAAACTATATGATAAGTTATACATTTATATTATAAACTTTATTACAAGTTTCACATCGAAACTGATTGTTAAGTTTCCGACCACACTCACAAACATACCCTTTTACCTTAGCAGGGTTTCCGTAAACTAAAGCATTTGAAGGTATATCTTTAGTTACTACAGAACCTGCCCCGACCATTGCATACTCTCCAATCGTTATCCCTCCTAAAATTGTAGAATTTGCTCCAATTGACGCTCCTTTCCCAATACATGTCCTTAGAAATCTATCTGGGTATTTTTTTGATCTTGGTAAAATGTCATTCGTAAATGTCACATTTGGACCAATAAAAACATTATCCTTAATTCTTAAACCATCCCAAATTTGAGTTCCCGACTTTATTGTTACATTATCACCAATAACAACATCATTTTCAATAAAAACATAACAATTTATATTACAATTCTCCCCAATTGTAGCTCCTGGTAAAATTATTGAAAATTGCCAAATTTTTGTTAGTTTCCCGATCTTCTCACTTTGAACATCAGCAAGATTATGAATAAAAATATCACTTAACATTTCTAAATTCTTTATATTCTCTAATATAATCATTTTCATCGTATTTTTCTGAGGCAAGCACGAGACAAACAGAACCGGAAGAGAAATTATTAAGTTCTCTCCAAATCATCGTGGGCATAAGTAACCCATAATAAGATCTATTTAGATGAAATTTTTTCCTTTTTTTCCCATCATCAACAATAACATCAAAAGAACCACTCATTGCTATTATGAGTTGTTGTAATTCTTTATGGGCATGCCCACCTCGTTCAGCTCCTCCCGGCACATCATAAAGGTAATAAACCCTTTTAATATCAAAGGGAATATGTTCATTACTTTCTATGAAACTAAGATTCCCTCGATGATCTTTAATGCTGGGAAGTTCAATTATTTTACAATCATCTACCGTGCTTTTCATTTTATCAAATTCCTTAAATATTCTGCATAAGTACTTTTCCCGTAGTGAGAAATAACTTTTTTTAATTCATCTTTCGTTATAAATTTCATCCAGTATGCAATTTCTTCTAAACAAGCAATTTTGAGTCCTTGTCTTTTTTCAATAACTTCAATATAATTTGAAGCATCAAGAAGAGATTCGTGAGTTCCCGTATCGAGCCAGGCGTACCCACGTCCAAGAATTTCAAGTCTTAAATTACCTCTACTCAAATATTCTTTATTTATATCTGTAATTTCAAGCTCACCACGATATGAAGGTTTAATGTTTTTAGCAATCCTAACAACATCATTATCATAAAAATATAGTCCTGTTACGGCATAGTTTGATTTGGGATTCTTAGGTTTTTCTTCAAGGGAAATCACATTATGGTTTTTATCAATTTCAGCAACTCCGTATCTTTCCGGATCTTTCACATAATAACCAAAATTAACGGCTCCCTCCTTCAATTTGGCAGCCTTTTGCACTTTTTCTTTTAAGCCTTGCCCATAAAAGATATTATCACCAAGAATCAAGCACACATTTTCTTTACCTATGAAATCTTCTCCAATAATAAATGCTTCTGCCAGACCATTTGGTTGAGCTTGTTCTGCATAATCAAACTTAATTCCCCATTGTTCACCCGAACCAAGCAGTTTTTTAAAATTCGGTAAATCTTGTGGTGTGCTAATTATTAATATATCTTTAATTCCTGCCAACATCAAAACTGAGATTGGATAATAAATCATTGGTTTATCATATATTGGTAATAATTGTTTTGAAATCGTTATTGTAAGTGGATGAAGCCTTGAACCGGCACCACCAGCGAGAATAATTCCTTTCATATTCGACTCCTATTGTATCCCTGCATTATTAGAACTTATATTTGGGTTTGGGATAATATTGTAGATATAATCTTCATTGTCTTCACAATCAAGAATAACATTTTCTGGATTTATATTGTTCCAGTAATTTTGATATAAGGATAGGTCATCTGAGAGACCCACTCCAAAATAAAAATCACCATTTCCATAAACTGAATTATTACCCCACAAGGATACCGCTCTATTCTCAATAAAAAAATTATTATTTCTAACAATTGTGTTAGATGTACAAAAATCAAATGCATATCTATTAAACTGAATACATTCATTACTATCATAAAAGTCATTATATTCAATAACCGGATCTGAAGCACAAGGAGAAACTTCATAGCTACCAGCTTCAAAACAGTTATACCTAATTTCAGTATGTCCATAAAATGGTCGCACGCTTATATAG
>JAMOQG010000089.1 GCA_027064135.1 Peptostreptococcaceae bacterium
TATATTTCTCTTTTATCATTTTTATAATTCCTCCGATTATTTTCAATAATTTCTTATTACTTTTTACAGTCAATATTCTTGCTAATCATCATTTCCAAAGAGCCTCCTCAAGTTCTTGAACACAGTGTTATATTTTGAAAGAATCTGTCAAATCAAAAGAAATGATACCGTTTTAAAAAGTTTATTAAAGATCTGGTATTCGGAATATTAAAATCTCAAAGCAGCATAGTTAGAAGAATTGCTCAAAGTTGTTAACGGCATTATAAAATGACACAATAAAGTGTACCGGTTTTTATTTCCATCTACATTATCTATTTCTCCAAACTCTCTTTAATGATTTTCACCTCTTCTACGCTATCCATAAAATAAAGATTTTTACGCACAGGGTGGTTTTTATTGTAAAGTTCGGCAAATACCTTATCTATTATATTTTGTTTTTCTGTATCGCTCATATTATCAGATATTTCAGACAGATTGCCAAGATGTTTGATGATTCCACAACCGGCTTGTTTTATCTCCTCTTTAAAATAGAGTTTTAATAAATATAGTTACTCCATACCATACAATTTTAACACAAGTTTATCCAGATCATTCTGAATTTTCTCCAATTCTTTTTCGGCATCTGATTTGGAAATTATGTTAGCAAACTGCTGCTTCTTAATAGATAGTGCTTTATTAAACAAATCATTAAACATTTTCAATTGTCCTTTATTGGGAACAATTATTGGAAGTTGTCTCGCATCATTTATTTGAAAATGAGAAGTATTATTTATAAAATAGTCAACATATTCACTAATAAATTTAGAATTTATTAATGAGATTACATAATATTCTGGAACTAAATTTGACAAACTAAATAAACTCATACTTAATACATCGTGTATCCCTTTTTCTTTTATTCTACATTTTAGATATGTACTATTAACATCAGTCCAACAAAACCCCTCTCGGAAATAAAATTGAGGATTTCTTACTACAGGCATACCTTTTCCTTTTTTGCCACTATTAGAATAAAACCAATTAACACTTTCCTTTGACCAATCGATTACAAAAGGTGTTATAAGATACCACTTGTTACCGTCTTTATCACCTTTATCATATGGAACAAAATATGGTTTTGATTTATCAATACCGTTTTTTTTCTCATTATCAGTTAAATTATTCACATCCGCAATTAAATCTTCCGAAACAATTCTATAAAGATATCCCTGTCCAAATATATCTCTACCATATTGTTTTTTTAACGTATCAAATAATTCCCAAATTTTCTGCTCTGTTTTATTATTTAAAAAATCCTTTGCTTCATCTTTTGAACTAATATCTATCGGTATTTTATTTGATTTTACTGCATCAAATAATTTTTTAGGTCTTGTCTCTACAATTCTTTTGGCTTGTTTTGTATTGTTTCGAACTCCAACAAAGCGACCATTGTTAGCTGTTGCAAGACCTTGTCCTCCTTCGGTTACGGTACCTAAAAAAATAATATCTCCTTCTTTTATATTTTTTCGATATACTTCCAAAATACGTTTATTTTTTGTAATCTTTCTGCTCGTTTCAATTTTATTCCACCACTGCTCGTAAAGTTGTTGTAATTTGGAATTATACTTTTTATTAAATTTCAAATTCATCTCTGTAGGTAAGAAAAACACTCGGTTTATTGCATTTCGAAATAAATCAATATTGATTTCATAAATATCGGGTTTATTAAAATCGCTTATTGCATTCTTATATAAAAAAACATAATTATCATTGGTATTTATGTTTTTAGCAATAGTTATAGCGGGTGAGACCATAGCATCAAACACATCCGCTGTTTTTATTAATTCTAACAATCTGTTTTTTTGCAATAACTCACGAATATTTTTTTTAGTATTTATAGTCAAGAATGTATTAGATGTTATGAAACTGATAATTCCGTTTTCTTTTAAAATCTCAAAGGATTTAAAGAAAAAATGATTATATAAATCATCTGCAAAACCAAATATTTTTTTTAGAGTAGTTTTATTTGTTTCATTTGTTCCTTTCGTAGATACATACGGTGGATTACCAATCACCACATCAAAACCATTACTTCGACCTTGCTCAGCACAGGCT
>JAMOQG010000090.1 GCA_027064135.1 Peptostreptococcaceae bacterium
CATTAGCCTTAACCACTGCCATTATCTCGGTGCTAGAGGGTATAATCCTTCTTATTTCTCTTATATTATGCGCAATTGCATCTAAATCCACCACAGCTACTACTAAAGAATCCATTATTTCCTCCAGTATAAAATTTTGTCATATTCAATTTAATAGTTGAAAATATAATAGAGCCAGCTTATTATAAGTCAAAAATACGAATATAAACTAAAAATTTAATTCCTATGATCACAGGGGATAATTTAATAAATTACCTGATAAAAACACCTTCTGATTACACCCTATCCACCTCTTACACCTATAAGAAAAACCTATCAAGAAAAATATATTCTATTATTTCTGAGACAGGATCAAGTAAAAATCTCCTTATTAATCTGATAACCAAAACCAAGGAATTAAAAAAGGTAATTGAAAAATATAAATTTTCCCAAACTAATTCTTCAATTAACCTTATTGAGGTCTCTGATCCATCCAAATTAGAGGCAACATTAAACGATAATTCCATAAATAATGAGGTAAATTATATTAAAATTAATAAATTGGCATCAAAACAAGAGGTAAAGAGTAAAGAGTTAAGACCTGAGGACGATACAATATTAGAAGAAGGCTTATATAAATTTAGCATCAATATTGATAACAGACATATTGACATAGATTTATTCATATCTCAATTCAACATTCCTAAAAACAAAGATCTTTTAAATACTCTTGCTTATCTCATAAATAGAATGGACATAGGACTTAAAGCAGATGTATTCACCACAAAAAAGAGATCTTTAAATGCAAAAGATCCAAATTCATTAATTGATTATGTATATTTAAAAATAACAAATAATACTACTGGTATTAGTCACTATTTTGAATTACAAGATATAGAAAATAATCTTATAACCACATTGGGATTAGATAAAATAGAGAAATTCTCTACAAATGCAGAGTATTATTTCAATACTACAAAAAAATCAACACATTCTAATGAAAGTGTTGAAATAAATGGAAAACTAGTCCTAAAATTTTTAGGACCAACAGATGATTTTTTATCTGTAAAATCACATAAATTAAATGGTAATATAGTTAAATATATCTCAAATGTTATAGAAAAATTTAATGACTATATGAATTGGATATACAAAACACAAAATTTTTTTTCAAAAAAGCTTATTTTTGATATAAAAAATGTATTTTCAAAACACTATAATAAATTAAAAGAAATGGATTTAATATTAAATCAAAACGATAACATATTGGTTGGAACATATTTTCAAGACATTATAAAGACAAATCCTATCAAATATATTAATTATCTTTTTGGAGAATCTGGATTTTTTACAGACATAAAAAATATCCTAAATAAAATTATTAACTCGCCTGGAGATTATCAATTAACAAGCAATCAACTATCCCTTTACTCAAAATATGGAAATGTTTATTTGGCCAATGAGCCAAATAACATTAATACAATTCATTTAAAAATATAACGACCTGAAGACTAAATTTCCAATTTTTCCAAAAACCTGCAATTATAAGTGAGTTTGTGAAGTTAATATTTATAGGGTAATAGAAGAAAAATGATATTTATTTTTGCAGAGTATGGGAAAGAGAACCATATTGAATTGAAAGTTTGAGGTAAAATTGTATTAAACAGATCAGAGAATCCGTAAATTTTCGATTTTATCCATCTCCAAAAAGGTTCCACTGGATTGTATTCGGGAGAATATGGTGGCAGAAAAAAATAAATGAATATTTTTATGCCGTGTCAGACATTGTCTTATTTTCTTTGACAGTCACCGCAATCAAAAGATGTGTTGGAAAACTTGATATTTTTTTAAAATTGAGCAATGAAGTAGTTGTTCAGAGGTAATTTTCCTCCTTATATGTTATGTTTGGTAATTACCTATTTTAGGAAATTAACTTTGAACATTCAATTTTTTTCAGTCAAAGTTATAAGAGTTATCAACTTCTCAAAACTCGTAATACAAACCAACATACAGCTTTCAGAACTTTAGTTTCCTAAATAATAAATAGGGGGAAGGATATGGAAAAAAAGGCACCTATATTTAAAGAAAATTATG
>JAMOQG010000091.1 GCA_027064135.1 Peptostreptococcaceae bacterium
CTCCGGCTTGTTGCCACTCTTCGCTAAGTGTATCTACTATACTATATTCTGTTGTAAAATAAGAAAATACATTAATTGCAATAAGCAATAAAAATAGTATAATTGTAATTTTTTTCATCATTCCTCCTCTATTCGTAATATCTATTTGCTACGCCAACTATTTTGTTATTGGTTTGATTTATACTATTATAATTAGTGTATACATAATATTTCAAGTTACTTTTTATATCATAAATTACATGCCCTACAGAGACAAAATTACCGTCAGTACTGAACACCATTGGTGTATCATAAGAAGTATTCTCAAAGCTATATATCTGTTCAAGATTTGTCATATCTATTAATATAGATTTATTGGCAATTTTTAATACAGAATAATTTAATTCGTTACTATAAACCAATTTATAGACTTTTTCGTAATCTATCAATATTTCCATCTCATTATTATTGATATCTACTTGATGTAATTCATTGCGAATAAGGTTTTGATCGTCTATAAGTGTTCTTAAGTAAAATTCGTAAATTATTTTATTATCAGATATATAAGTAGGGTAATTAAAAGAAATAATTCGATAATTATTTCTAATTTTATAATCAAATACAATCTCATTGATATTTGTTGCAATATTTTTAATTACCAAAAAAGCATGAGTATTATTTTCCGTGCTGTAAGAATAAACAATTTTTGCATTATCAAGAGAAAATGCAGGATCTTTCTCCCAAATATCTGGTGTATTAGTAAGGTTAATTAAATTGGAGCCATCCACATTTGCCATATAAATTTCGCCATTTTTGTTAAGTAGCATCTTTGTTCTATCAGCAGAAAAATTAGCTACACTTCCTAACGTATCTATTATCGTATGACGGTTGGTACCATCTAGATTCATGACTTCTATTTTTGAAGAAGAATCAAGTAAGATTAATTCTTCTCCTTCAGGATTCGTTAAATTTGGAATGAAGTAAGGTATTTCACCATTATGTTCACAAAGTGATTTCAGATTTGAACCATCAATATCCGAAATTGCAATAGTATCTGTGTAATATGGGATAGGTTCTGTAGAAAAATCACATGAAATAAGCAATATTATTGGTATTGCTAATATTAATAAATATTTCAAAATTTACTCCTAGTTTTTAATGAATGATTTAAGTTTTAGATTTTTATTACTTACAAAACCAGCATTATCTCTTGATAATAAATTTTTTTTATCAAGATTTAGAACTGCAACTGGAACAAGTGGCAGTAATTTTGGAACTTCATCTGATAAAACTATTTTATCAATTTCTTGAAGCTTTATTAAAACATCTTGAATATTTTTTGATAATTCATTTTTTTTAATCCTTAGCTTGAGACTTTTACAATTTATAGCTTCGCCATCAGCTGTCCTTTGGTTATTTGTTGTCACATAATCCCACTCAATAAATTTTTGAATTTCAGCAATATTACTTTCATTAATGCCGAGTACTTTTTCTATTTCATTAAATGAAAGTAATTCTAGATTGTGCTCTCCTCCTTCAATATCAAAGCCCCAAATCTTGATAACTTTTTTTGTATCATTGGTAAATTCAACAAATAATTTATTTCCTTCAAAGATTTCCAAAATTGTAGTCGTTTTTTCGTTCTTATCAATAACTTTTAGAATGTGCACACCAAATACTGGATCATCTTTAATACCTTCAATTTTATAAACAACTTCATCACCCTCTTTTAAATCATTACCAAATCGATATTCAGAAGTATATTGAATAAACGCAGTTATTCTTTTAGTTAAATCTGGATCTGGTTGAGATAATTCATTCCCAAACAATTGTGAGATTACTACAATTGTTAAAATAGTAAAAATTACTTTTTTCATTTTTTTCTCCTTTTTTTTATAGCTATACATATATATATCCATAAAAAGTCTAAATTGTGACGACGCTACTCAACATTTCTTTATTACCGCTATTTTAATCACGATTTACTTATTCTAAAAAATACTCTATCTCTTCACTCTAATTAAAGATAACTATACTTTGAACAAGTGACCATAAATGCAACTTTTTTTTTACGTCTTTTTATTTCCT
>JAMOQG010000092.1 GCA_027064135.1 Peptostreptococcaceae bacterium
CCTTTTGGGCTTAAGTTTGAATTGCAACCTCACCATCCTAATCGCCT
This sequence comes from Peptostreptococcaceae bacterium, assembly GCA_027064135.1. GTDB lineage: Bacteria > Bacillota > Clostridia > Peptostreptococcales > Acidaminobacteraceae > HSG29. The sequence continues at coordinate 48 of JAMOQG010000092.1, forward strand.
TATCAAGTTTCTGTTCGTAGGCTCAAGAATTTCGCTACACCACTGCCTTCATCTATACCATTACTGATACCAACTTGTGGTTCACTACACTTGGTGGTAAATACCTGTGACTGGACTTACACCAGCTAGATTAGTGCCATGCCTGGCACACAATACAAAAAGACTATGAAAATAGTCTTTTAAATAAATCTATATCCTGTTCCCCATACAGTTTCAATATACTTTGGTTTCTTAGGATTTAATTCAATTTTTTCTCTTAATTTTCTTATATGTACTGCTACAGTAGAAATATCACCAAAAAAATCATAGCCCCATACTTTATCAAATATTGTTTCTTTTGAAAGTACAATCTCTCTATTTTGTACAAGAAGTAATAATATATCAAATTCTTTTCTTGTTAAAATAATTTCTTTTTCATTCATATACACTCGTCTTGAATCTATATTAAGTGATAACTCTCCAATATTTATTTCATTTTTAGGACTTTTACCATTGATTAAAATTTCATATCTATTAATATTTCCTTTAATTCTAGCAACAAGTTCTAATGGACTAAAAGGTTTTGAAATATAATCATCAGCTCCAAGTCCCAATCCTCTTACTTTGTCTATATCATCATTTTTTGCAGAAACTATTATTATTGGAATATTTTTAATTTCTCGAATTCTTTTACATATTTCAAAACCGCTTATTTTAGGAAGCATTAAATCCAATACTATTAAATCAAAATCTTCATTTAAAGATAATTCTAATCCTTTTTCTCCATCATTAGCAATAACTACTAAAAAATTCTCAATTTCAAGATAATCTCTTTCAAGTTCTGCTATTGCACGTTCATCTTCAATTATTAGAATTTTCCTCATTTTTTTCCTCCCAGAACTTTAGTGTAAAAATAATTGATGTTCCAAAATTAATTTCACTTTCCGCTTTAACAGTTCCTCCATGTGCTTCAATAATTTTCTTCACTATTGATAATCCTAGTCCAGAACTTCCTTTAAAATTTCTTGATTCATCAACTTTATAAAACTCATTAAAAATCATATTAATGTCATTTTTTTCAATTCCTTCGCCGTTATCTTTTATTATTACTTCACAACCATCTTTAATTTCATTTACTATTAGAAATATAATCTTCTTATCTTTATTTAAATGTTTAATTGAATTAAAAATAATATTTGTTATAGAACGTTTTAATTTTTCTGAATCAATTTTTATTCCTTTTTCATTTTTATAATTAAAATCATATTTTAATTCAATATTTTTTTCTTCTAAATCATAACCAATATCTTCTATGCAGTCTTCAAAATAATTTTTTAAATTTGTGTTTTTAAAATCAAACTGTATCTTATCAATATCCAATTTAGAAAATAGAAATAAATCATCAATTAAATTCTCCATACTACTTACGTAGGATCTAACTATTTTCACATATTTTTCAAATTTTTCTGGAGTATTAGCTACACCATCAACAATTCCGTCAACATAACCACTTATTGCAGCAATTGGAGTTTTTAAATCATGACCAATATTTGCAATTAATTTTTTTCTATTTTCAGTATATTTTATATTTATTTCTTCTGATTCTTTAAGTCTTTTCCTCATATTTTCAAAAGCATCATAAACTTCTTTGATTTCATCATCTTTTTTATAATCAATTAAATAGTCGTAATTTCCTTTTTTCATTTCAATTGCAAATTGCTTCATATCTTTAAGAGGTAATAAAATAATTTTTAATACATATTTAATAAATAAAATGTGAAGGATTATATATATAATTATAAATATCGCAATCATTTTAATATTATTAATGTCTCTTTTCTTTTGAAAATCTACCAATGGATTAAAATGAGAAATAGATATTTTATAATTATTATCCATATATGTTATTTCATACTCATCTTTTCTCAAATTGTTAAAATCTTTCGACTTATAATTTCCAAAGTCACTTTCAATAGATAAACCATAAGGCAATTGCATTAAATATTCATCAAGATATTCTTTTGAACTATCTGAAAGTTTATAATCTTTCTTAATTATTACTCCAACAAGATTTATGATAGATTTATTAATTAATTCACTTCTATTTATTTCTCTTTTATCGAAATCACTAAACTGTTTTTTATAATCGTCGTTAATAATTCTAAAAGTAAACGTAAAAATAATTGCAGGAATTATTATAGCTATTAAATATATTAAAACAATTTTTTTACGAATAGTCATTATTTTCCTCCGTTACTCATATCTTAAAGCATCGATTGGATTAAGTTTTGCTGCTTTATTGGCTGGATATATTCCGAAAAACAAACCAATCAAAGTTGAAAAAACAAATGCAACTACAAGTGCTTCTATTGAAAACACAGAACTTATAGACATCATTTTACCAGCAATATTTGTAATAATTATACCAAATATTGCTCCAAGAAGTCCACCAATTAAAGATATAACAGTCGATTCAATCAAAAATTGTAGCATAATATCTCTATATTTTGCACCTACAGCTTTTCTTGTTCCTATTTCTCTTGTTCTTTCAGTAACTGATACAAGCATAATATTCATTATACCTATTCCACCTACAAGTAATGAAATTCCTGCAATTGCTGTAATAAACAATGTCATTTGGCCTAGTGCATTAGAAATATTGTCAATCATATCATCAGCGCTAAAAGTTTTATAAAGATCTTCTCCAATATTTCTGTTAGTTCGTTCAAGTACATTAATTATATCTGATTTAGCTTTTTCAAAATCAATATCATCATTAAAATCAATTTGAATACTACCAACTCTTCCACCTAAATTGCTCATATAATTTATTGTAGTATACGGAATATAAATTGATTCCAATTCAAAACCGCCTAAAGAACTTTGACTTTCATAAATTCCAACAATATTATAAGAGTATGTTGTTTTTCTCGCTTTTATTAAAATACCATCTCCTACTTTTTTATTAACTGTCTCAGATAAATCAGAACTAATTACAATATTTCTTTTATTTGAATTAATATCGAAATCATTTAAAAATCTACCACTTATAAGAGTTAAATCTTCACTTTCTAAAGTTTCTTTTATTGCACCTTTTAAAGATACTGAAGTATCATCAATGTTCATAATAATATCGCCTGCTACATTCATTCTGGGAGAAATGCTTTCTATATCATCTTTAAAATATTCATTAAGTGCTTCAATATCATCTAAATTAAGTTTTTCAGAGTCTGGTAGCTTTACGTCTTTATTTTCATAAACTGTAACTGTATTTATTCCTAAAGAGCTAAATTCATTTAACATATCATTTTGAGTACCTTCACCTAATGAAACAACAGTTACAACAGATGCAATACCAATTATTAAACCAAGCATGGTTAACAATGATCTCATTTTGTTTTGAATAATTGACGAAAACGCTATTTTAAAAGCCTCAAACACTTTCATTTTAACACCTTCTTATCACTAATTATTTCTCCATCCATTAATGTAATTATCCTATCTGTTCTATTTGCAACATCTTCCTCATGCGTAATGATTATTACAGTTTTCCCATTATCATTTAACTTTTTTAGTAAATCTAGAATTTCATGTGTTGTTTTTGAATCAAGATTTCCTGTAGGTTCATCAGCTAAAATTATTGAAGGATCAGTAATAAGAGCTCTTGCAATTGCAACACGTTGCTTTTCTCCGCCTGACATTTCATTCGGCTTATGATTAGCCCTTTTTTCAAGACCAACAATTTTTAAGGCATTTATTGCCATTTCTTTTCTTTTTTTACCCGAAACACCTGCATAAATAAGAGGGAGTTCTACATTTTTTAATGCAGATTGCCTTGGAAGCAAATTAAAAGTTTGAAAAACAAATCCAATAAGTTTATTTCTAATTTCAGCAAGCGTATTTTCATTATTAGTATCAAATGAAACTTCATTTAACATATAAATTCCCATACTAGGTGTATCAAGTCCACCTAATAGATTCATTAATGTTGATTTTCCAGAGCCTGAATGACCAATAATAGAAATGAATTCTCCATCATTTATATCTAAATTTATATTTTTTAAAGCTTCAACATAAATGTGCCCTGTTTTATATGTTTTTGCAATGTTTCTCATAGATATCATAGATACCACCTTAATCACCTTTTATTCTTTTTATTGCACCAATACCTGGTTTCATATCACCACTTTTATCGTAATTTGGTAATGAAATGGTTTCTTTAACTTTTATTATCATACCTTCTTTAAGTTCATCAGATATTATTTCGATATTCATATCACTTTCAATACCAGTTTTCACTTTTATAAATACATCATCACTAGTTCTTATAAATTTTCCTTTTTTTCTAGTTATTAATGCACTATATGGAACAACAAATGCATCATTTTTTTCATTTATTTTAATAGTTAAATTAACAGTTATATTAGGTGTGATATGTGTGTTTTTATCAGTTACATCAATTAATGCTTCAATGGTTGAGACATCACCATTTGATTCTGCAACAGAGGCAATTTTTGAAACTGCTCCATTATATATTAATTGTTCATCACTTAATGTATTAAAAATTACATTTTGACCTTTTTTAATCTTATTAATTTCAAATTCACTTATGCTTGTTGTAATTTCAAGCTTGTCTGTATTTATTACAGTAAAAATAATATTCCCATTATTTATAAGTTGCCCATTTTCCATTGCAAGTTCAATAACTACGCCATCAATCGGTGATTTAATTTCAGTATTTTCTAAATCTATTTTTAAATTCTCTAAAATATTTTTTTCAACATCAACTCTTCTTTCTAAAAGCAAAATATCTTGATTAAGAGATGAATTTCTTAAATTGCTTTCAATTACATTTAATTCATTTTTCATTGTTTCATAATTCAAATGACTTGCATCAAGTTCAATTTGTGAAATTGCATCACTATTAAAAAGTGTTTTATTTCTTTCATATATTTCTTTAGTATTTTCATATGAATTTTTTTTATTTTCATATTCATTTATTAAATTAATATTTCCATTGTTTTTTAAATCATTAAGCTCATTTTCAATATTAATGATTGTATTTTCCTGTTGCTTAATTTGAATGGTTAAATCGCTACTATCTATTATTGCAACTATATCGCCTTTTTTTACTAATTCATTTTCTTCAACTAAAATATTTTCTATCATACCATTTATTTTACTATAAACATGTGATTCTTCTTTTGATTGAATTATTCCTGTTGTAGATAAACTTTCGGTTATATTTTGTTTTGTTAATTTAAATTCTGTAAAACTTTCGGTTTGAGTATTAATTTCATTCTTTAATTTTACTTTTTTACTATATACAAAATATCCTGCCATTAATACAAATACTATTATAATTCCAATTATAATTTTTTTCCTCATATGCCTCTCCTTCTCATCTTATAGCAATATAATATACCAATGGCATTATAAAATATTTATCAAATTATTAATAAATTATTAAATTTTTAAAAAACAGTTGCACGTGCAACTATTAGATGCTATAATAAACTCGTTGCACACGCAACTATAAAGGAGGTAATATGATTTTTGAAAAAAATTCAAATTTTTGGGGTGAATTTATGGGAACTCTAAATAAAAATTTGCATAGATATTTAAAAATTAAACTAAAAGATGTTGAGTTAAAAAAAGAGGAAGTTCATTTTCTTCATTATATTTGTAAAAAAGACATAGTTGAACAAAACGAGCTTACAAAACATTTCCATGTTGATAAAAGTACTACTACAAGAAATATAAAACTTTTAATAAATCAAGGATATGTTATAAGAGAAAAAGATAAAAATGATCACAGAAAGTATTTGCTTTCTCCTACTGAAGATGGTAAAAATTTAAGTAATGAAATCATTAAAATGTTTGAAAAATGGCATTTTGAATTAACAAAAGGTTTAACAGATGACGAAAAAGAACAATTTAGAACTATATCAAAAAAAATTATTAGTAATTCTAATAATTTCATAAAGGAGTTGAGTTAAATGAATGAACACAGTAAATCACTAGGTGAAGAAAGTATACCTAAATTATTAAGAAAATTATCTATTCCTGCAGCAATGGGAATGATGGTAAATGCATTATATAATTTCGTAGATACAGTATTTTTAGGAAGATTTGTTGGAACAAACGCTATTGGAGCTTTAGCAATATCATTTCCAATACAAATGATTATTATGGGCTTTGGTACAATGATTGGAATTGGAGCTGCAAGTGCTGCATCTCGTGCACTAGGAGCAAAAGAAATAGAAAAAGCTGATAATATTGTAGGTAATGCCTTTTTAGCAGTTGCTGTTATAGGTTTACTTTTAGTAACTTTAGGTAGACAGTTTCTAACTCCAGTTCTAAATTTATTTGGTGCTACTGAAACACTTCTTCCAATGGCATATGATTATATGAATATAATATTTATTGGTAGTATATTCTTAACAATATCTATGGTTTCTAATAATATTATTAGAGCTGAAGGAAATGCTAAAACTGCAATGTATTCTATGATGATAGGTACAAGTTTCAATATTATTATGGATCCAATATTTATCAAAGTGCTAGGAATGGGCATTAAAGGAGCAGCTTTAGCCACAGTTTTAGGTCAAGTTCTAGGTTTCATATATGTTGCTAATTATTTTTATAGAGGAAAAAGTAATTTTAAAATTATGCCCCATCATTTAAAACCAAATTATAAGTATTTAAAAGAAATATTTACAGTAGGTTTCCCTACTTTTATGAGACAAATTGCAGGAAGTTTATTAGCAATTGTTATGAATAATTCTCTTGCTTTTTACGGAGGCGATTTAGCTATTAGTACATATGGTGTTATTAATAAAGTAACAATGTTTATTTTAATGCCTATGTTTGGAATCGTTCAAGGTTTTCAACCAATTGCAAGTTTTAATTACGGAGCAAAAAAATTCAAGCGTGTAATTGAAACGGTAAAAATTTCAACAAAATATTTAATTATTTATTCTACAATTGGATTTTTAATAATACAAATATTCCCGAATTCAATAATTCGCATATTTAATAATGATGCTGATTTAATCACTTTAGGTTCAAAAGCTATTAGATTTATAACAATTCTATTACCACTTATCGGAGTTCAAATTATTGCTTCTGCATTATTTCAAGCTCTTGGAAAAGCTAGACCAGCACTTATTATTTCAATGTCTAGACAAACTTTATTTCTAATCCCTTTGGTTTTAGTGCTACCAAGAATTAATAATTTAGGACTTATAGGTATTTTTGTTGCATTTCCAATAGCTGACTTTATGGCTATAATATTAAGTTTAGTTTTACTTAAAAAAGAAATAGATTTACTTCATAAAACAAAAGAAGAACTGATAATAGAAAAAGTATAATAAATAAAAAGAGCCTAAATTTTAGGCTTTTTTTAAATTACAGAAATAATTTTACCAACTATCTCTTGTCTATGATTTTTTATATTCACTTTTACTCTTTTTATAATATTTTCATATTCTATCTTTTCAATATAGCCATGTTTTAATAAAAGTGATGGAATTACTGCATCAAGCGCTCTATAAGAACCATCTTCTGTTTTCATTGCTATTCCAATTCCTTTATCAACTATTGACATACAATAAACAGATTCAGCACCAAGTTTTGCTAAAATTTTCCCATTTGTTTCTTCCATAATTATTGTATCAAGCCTTTCAGTGCCTGCAACATAATAAGGATTTTCTGTCATTGCACTTGATATTTTTTTTAAAGATTCTTTTCTATTTTTATCTGCTAATTTTGCATATGCTAATGCCATATTGTAAATTGGAAGCCCAAATACAGGAACTCCACATCCATCTGTAGCAATATCAATGTCATCAATTTTCAAATCAGTAATTTTACTTATTGATTTAAGCATTTCTTGTTGTATTTCATGATTAATATCAATGTAATTATCTAAATTATATTCTCTTAAAACTCCAAGCGCTAACATTCCTGAATGTTTCCCTGAACAAGGATTATTTGCTTTTGTAAAATTCTGATCTTTTTTTAGCATTTCAATATATGTTTTAACATGCATTGGATTTGAAACTCCACAATCTAAATCATCTACAGTTTTTCCGATTTTATATAAAATATTTTTAACTAATTCAACATGTTTTACTTCTCCACCATGAGAAGAACAAATTAATGCAAGTTCCGTAGAATTAAAATTAAATTTTTCTATTCCTCCTGCTTCTATCATTGGTATTGCTTGAAAAGGTTTTGCAGCTGATCTCCAAAACGTTCTTTTTAAACTATCTCCATATTCAAATAATATATTTTTATTTATATTTACTCCTACAATATCTCCACGATGAATACTTTCAACTTTATCTCCTCTTAATACATGAACAATTTCAACTGACATATTCTCCCCCTTCAAATCTTCTATTTTTATTGTAACATTTTAATTCAAATTGTTACAAGAGTTTAATAATATGCATCAAATAATAATATCCAATTATGATATACTATTGATAATGAATATCAACGAGGAGGATAATAAATGAATTATTTAGAAAATTTAGAAAAATATGCAAATCTTATAGTAAATGTCGGAATAAATGTTCAAAAAGATCAAGAAGTTATTCTTAATGCCCCTATTAACGCAGTTGATTTAACAAGATTAATTGTAAGAAAATCTTATGAAGCAGGTGCTAGTGATGTAATTGTTCGTTATAATGATGAAAAAATAACTCATACAAAACTAGAATTATCTAATGAAGAAAACTTAAAGAATGTTAGAAAATGGGAATATGATGGAATGCTAGAAAATCATGTTAAAAATGGTGCTGCTCTTTTTTCAATAATTTCGAGTGATCCAAATTTAATGAAAGATATTGATCCAGATAAAATGAAAACATATACTATTTCTCAGCAAAAAGCTGCTAAAGAATTTAAAAATTATATTATGAGTGGAAATTCACCATGGTCGTTAGCCGCTTATCCAAATAAAGAATGGGCAGAAAGAGTTTTCCCAAATTTAAAAGGACAAGATGCAATTGATAAATTATGGGAACATATTTTTGAAATGACAAGAATTGATCAAGATGATCCTGTTGAAGCTTGGAATAAACATATTTCAAATATTAATGAAAAAGTTAAATTTTTAAATGAAAATAAAATGAAAAAATTGATTTATAAATCACCAGTTACTGATTTAACTATTGAATTATCTGAAAAACATTTATGGTGTGGTGCAGATGATGAATTAAATGGAGAAAATAAAATTAAATATTTAGCGAATATTCCAACTGAAGAAATTTTTACATTACCAAAGAAAAATGGAATAAATGGCTATGTAACAAGTACAAAACCTTTAAGCTATAGTGGAAATTTAATTGAAAATTTTAAAATTACATTTAAAGATGGAAAAATTATTGATTTTGAAGCTAAAAAAGGCGAGGAATTTTTAAAAAATCTAATTGATACAGATGAAGGTTCTAAATTCATTGGAGAAGTTGCTTTAGTTCCACATGAATCACCAATTTCAAATAAGAATACAATTTATTATAATACTTTATTTGATGAAAATGCTTCATGTCATTTAGCAATAGGTAATGCTTATTTAACATGTATTGAAGGTGGAAATGAAATGTCTAAAGAAGAACTAGATGAAGTTGGTTTTAATACTTCATTAACGCATGTAGACTTTATGGTTGGTTCTGCTGATTTAAATATAACTGGAATTACATTTGATGGAAGAAAAATAAAAATATTTGAAAAAGGTAATTGGGCTTTTTAGGAGGAATAATGAATAATATTAATGTAGAATTTATTAATACTGTAATTGAAGATTTATTAAATACACCAAGTCCTAGTGGATATTGCACTACTATAATGGATAAAGTAAAAAAATATGCAAAAGATTTAGATGTTAATTTTACAGATACTCAAAAAGGATGTGGTATACTGTCAATTAAAGGAAATTCTGATTATACAGTTGGCCTTTCAGCTCATGTAGATACTCTTGGAGCAATGGTAAGATCTATTACTTCAACTGGAACTTTAAAATTTACTAGCATTGGTGGATTTATGATGCATTCAATTGAAGGTGAATATTGTATAATTCATACTAGAGATGGAAAAGAATATACTGGAACTATTTTAAGTTCTCACCCTTCTGTTCATGTATATGATGATGCAAGAAAACAAGAAAGAATTGAAACTAATATGGAAGTTCGTATTGATGAACTTGTAGAAAATAAAGAAGATGTAAAAAAACTTGGAATTGAGGTAGGTGATTATATTTCTTTCGATTCAAGAACTCAACTTCTAAAAAATGGCTTCATTAAATCAAGACATCTTGATGATAAAGCTGGTGTTGCAGTTTTATTTGGACTAATTAAATATTTTAAAGAAAATAATATTATTCCTAAATCAAATATTGAAATATTTATATCAACATATGAAGAAGTTGGCCATGGCTCATCTTATATACCTGATTCAATTAAAGAATTAATTGCAATTGATATGGGTGCTATGGGAGATGATCTATCTTGTAAGGAAACGCACGTTTCTATTTGTGCAAAAGATTCAAGCGGTCCATATGATTATAATATGGTAACTAAATTAGTAAATCTTTCTAAGGAAAATAAAATCGATTATGCTGTAGATATTTATCCTCATTACGGTTCAGATGCATCAGCTGCTTTAAGTGCAGGTCACAATATTAAGTGTGCCTTAATTGGTCCTGGTGTACATGCATCGCATCATATGGAAAGAACTCATATTGATGGAATAACAAATACTTTAAAATTATTAATTTCATATTTAAAATAGGAAATAAAAAAAGTTGACTAATAAAAGTCAACTTTTTTTATATTGTACAAAATCGCTTCGCAATGGTGAATCTTAATCACTATTTCGAAGCGATTTTTATGTATTGATAGTAGACCTTTTTTAGAAATTGTATTATTGTTAAGT
>JAMOQG010000093.1 GCA_027064135.1 Peptostreptococcaceae bacterium
CATTTTTTATTTGATTTATATCTTCTTGAATTAACTTTTTAGTTTTGTCTATTTCATTTGATATTTTATTTGATAATTCAGTAATGCTTTCTTTTAAATTATTTTCAATATAATTGAAATTTTCAGTAATTTTACTAAAAGTTTCTTCTATAGTTGAAACTTTTTCATTTATAAAATCTTTAATATTTTTTATATTCTTCTTTGAAATATCATGTTCATTAATAAGATTTTCTAATTTTTCTTTTAAATTATTGATTTCTTCAATTCTTGCAGAGAATGTTATTATTTTATCTTGAAATTCTTTAATGTTTTCATTTATAAAATTTATAGATTTTTCAATATCTGATTTTAAATCTTGTTTATAATCTTTTAAATTTTCTTTTTCTTCTTTAACAATATATTGTAATGTTTCATAAGAATTTTGAATTGATTGTATTTTTTCTTTATATTCAGTTATTTCAGTCTTTAATTTATCATAATATTTAATTAATACATTATATTTAGAATCTAATTGATTTGACACATCTTTAATTTGCTCTGTTATTACTTGTTTTAACTCATCTTTCTCATTTTTCTCTTTATTTTTATTTTCAATCAATAAATTCAAAAAATCATCTCTATTAATTTTATTCAACATAAGCAAATCCTTAAAAAATTTTTATGTTTGTTTATTCATTTATTGTTGCTTTTTTATTTTTAATTTGTTTAGATTCTTTAGTTTCCTTTGTTTTTTCCATCTCTTCTGGTTCTTCAAATTCTTCTTCAGGAAATTCTTCAGGTTCTTCATTTTCTTCTTGCTCTTCTTGTTTTAATTGGTCTTTAATTTCTTTTATTTCTTCATCAGTAAATTGTAATATATTTTTCCAAATATATTCTTTAGAAAAATATCCTTGTTCTCTTAATGCATCAGCATTATTTACAACATCTATTTTCATTGATAAAGTATCAAGTTTTTTAATTAAAGCATACAAATTGTCAGAATTGTAAATAAATTTAATTTGTGATTTTATTTTTTCCCAATCTTCAAAAGATAAGATTTTTTTGTAAAGTAAATCTCTTTTAAGAAATTCTAAAAATAGTCTATTTGTTGCTTGACGCAATCTTAAAATAAATTTGTAAAATCTTACTTCTGCTCTTTCCATTTCTCCAGTGTTATTAAAATTGACAACTGCTTCTTGTTTTCTTCTTTCAGGTGGAACATTTAGTGCTTTATATACTTTGTTAACAAAATAATCCAAGTCTGCTAAATCTTCTAAATTAGCAGAAGTTCCTGGTAAGGTTTCAACTCGTGTTCCTTTGTTATTTGCACTAACAGGAAACCAAAAATCTTCAAGTATGGAAATTGATTTTGTATTTCCTTTTATTGTTCCTGTTTCAATATCATAAACTTTCTTTTGTCGGAATTTTGAAATTAATTGTTGAACATATTGTTCTGCTTGTGTCTTTGGTAAATTTCCTGTGTCAATGTAAAAAACTCTTTTTTCAGGACTTCGTGTAATTCTATAAATTATTAATGAATCTTCAATTAAAACAAGTTGGTTTATAACTTTTATTGCTTTATCAAGATAAGAAACAGGAAAAGATTTATCAGTTGCATATCGTTTAAAATCAACATGAATTATTTGTTCTTCATTAAAAATTTTATCAGCATTTTGATAATCAGAGACTAATTTGAATGTTGGGTCAAACTTATAAAAAAATTGTGTTTCTCCTGTTTTAGGATTGGTTATTTTAAACAAGTTAAATGGAGATAAAGGTAAAAGTTCTTCAATTCCATTTGAAATTTTATCAGAATATATTACTTCAAAATTCTTTTGTCCATCTATATAAAATTCTCGAAGTAATTCATAACCATTTTCAGCAAAATCTAACAAATTTATACATTTTTCAAAACTCTCTATTATTTTATTTTTTATCTTTTTTGAAATTTCAACATCATCTAAATTTATTTTTATAGGGTCATTTATTCCATCAAACGAAATCCATTCATTTATAATTATATCAATCGCTTCATCAACTTCAGGTATTTGGGACATATATCTCCATTGTCGTATTTTGTTATTCATATCTTCAATTTTAGATATTAAGGTCATTCTCGATGAAAATATTTGAAATGGGTCATATTTAACACCATAATCTTGTTCTATTTGTTGAATTGGAAATTCAGACTTTTTTCGTATCTCTTCTTTTTTCTTATTTTCTTTTTGTGAGAAAAATGATTTTACTGCTTCAAAAAGAGAATTCATTTATTAATCCTCTTTTTTCTCTTGTTTTTTAACTTCTTTTGTAAGGAATTCACTTAAATCATCAAAATTTGATTTGTCTGCTTTAATATCAGTTATTTTAATGTTTCCATCTTCATCTTCTTCATATAAAAATTCAACTATTCTTTTTCCTGCTATACCAATATCAATATTTCCATCATCATTCACTTCAACATAAATAGAATTTCTAATGATAAAAGGTAAAGATTTTTCTTCATCATTATATTCTTTTAAAATTGTTCTAACATTATTCACATCAACTCCAAAATGTTCTCTTAAAATATTTGCAAATTCACTCATAATTTCACTCCTTTTTTATTGAAATTATTTTTCCATATTCATTTCTTGTTAATTTCCAATCTTGAATTAAATTATTATTTTTATCAAAGCATTTATATTCAATTATTTGCTTATTTTCATATCTTAAAATATTTATATAATCTCCATTTTCATATTTAACTTTACTTAATTTTCCATTTATATCATATTCAAATTCTGTATCATATTCACTATGTAAAATTTCAAAATCAAAATCATTTTCTTTCATATATTCACAAGCATATTTGTCTGCCATATAAGTATTTTCAATCGCTGCTAATTTTCCATTTTGATAATATAAATACTTCCAACTTTCTTTTAAATTTCTATTTAAATCAAATAAAGAAATCCTTGTAATTTTTAATTTTTGTTTATGCTCATCATTTACAAAAACACTAACTTTAGAATAACCTAATTCTGCAATATCTCCATTATCAAAATAAATTCGTCTTGGTTTTTTATTTTCATCATATTCAACATTAGTAATATTAAAATTAGAATTTTTAACATCAAAAGATAACTTATCTCTTGATAATTCAGTTAAGGGTAAAAATGAAAATCCATCATAATCAGAAATATTAGTTTTTTTAATAGATTTTATCAAAGGAGAAAAAGAAGGTGGATTAGATTGAATTGTTATAATTGAAGTTCCATTACAAGAAATATTATAATATTTTACAGTTAAAACATCTTGTAAATAAATAGTATTTATTTGTGGAGAATAATCCGTTGGTTTTATTTCTTTAAATTTTAATTGTTCATTTTCAATATATATTTTATAAATTTTATTATCAGTTCCTTTTATATGAAATTGAGAAAAATATTCATCTTTAAAATCAATTTTTTTCAATTTTATTTCTTTATTTTTAATATATAATTCATATGCTTTTGTTGTGTCAGTTTCATCAAGTAAAATTATGTTATTTTCAAAATTATATTCAAATTTCCATTCTTCATATATATTTCCTATACAATCATGAAAAGTAAATTTATCAAATTGATATTTTCCACCTTTTTTAACATTAAAATTATAAGTAATTTTTAAATAAGAACCATCGCCAAATTTATAAAAAATAGGATAATAATTTTCATTAATATAATCATAATTTATTTCAATTACATCTTTTCCTGATTTTTGAACCCATAAATCGATATATTGATATTTTACAATTGATTTTAATCGTGGGTTTAACTCTAATGCATTCAAATTTACATCAAAATTTAATTTATGTTTATCTTTATCATAAGAAACACAAATTCCTTTTTCAATATTATCATTTACAGCATAATCCATCCAATAGTCATGTTTATTCAACCAATCTTGTGCATACCAATCGTCATTTGTAATAATTCTATGATAATTTATTCCATCATTCGTTAATTCCCAATTTGTCCCATTATATCGAACATTTGATTCAAACCAACCATAATGTCGTAAATCATCAAATTGAACCATTCCTTTGTGAATAATAACTTCTTTTAGTTGTAAAATTGTATTATCTTCTTGAGAAATAAATTTTAAATTGATTGGAACATTTTTTAGAGAAACATCAGATATTGAAAAATAAGTTGCATATTTTTCAAAATCATCAGATTGATTTATTTCAAGTGTGATCTCATCAACAGTATTTCCGTTTTGGTCAATAAAAATATTTTGGTCTGCTTTTATTTTAACGATTAAATCTTTATTTGATTTGCAAATTATTTTGAATGAATATTCTTGGTCAGAATATAATAAATTAGTAAGGTCTTGTGAAACTTCTTCAGTTTGGTTTAATACAAATTGAGTGTAAGAAGTTGTTTGAGTTAGTGAACCATCAGGATAATTCCAAGCAAAACACTTTCCTTGATTGAAAAATTTTAATCGTGGGTTAAGAATATAATTAAATACTCCTGTATCTGACAACTCAATAAGAAAGTTATTATATACTGTTTTAAAGTTGTATAAAGACATTTCATCTTTATATTGAAAAATATCATTATTTATTAATTTGCTCATTTACAATCTCCAAAGTTTGAAACTTTTAAAATCATTTTTATTTAAGCAACTTTTTTAATGCCGATAATTTTTACTTTTATATGCAAATCTACTTCTAAATTTCTTTGGCATTCTTGAAGTAAATAATCTATCCCAATCTTCTCGTGGTATTGGGTAAACATTCTTAATATTATTTAAAAAATATAATCTAATTGCTTGGTAAGACATTCTTTTAAATAATGCATTTGATTTTATTGTTGCATAAAACAATCGTGGAAAATATGGAGAAGGTCTCTTTTTACCTGCTTTAATCATTTCTTCAGTAAAAAATGCATTTACTAATTTAACAAATGGTTTTCTATATTGTCTTGGTATCCAGTGTAAATTTATTCCTAAAACTTTTCCATCAGTCCTTTCTAAATCAAGGAAAATTACAAGTGGTGCTCGGTCAAACACATGAATTCGTTTTTGTTTTGCTAATTCTGACATATAATTAAAAAAATAAATTTCATTATATTTAAATTGTGATTTATATTTTGCTAACCCTCTTACTTTTCTTGCCAATTTTTAAACCACTTTTTCAACTTCAAAATTATTTCGTATAAAAATTACTTTGATTTCATCCCAAATTGATTTATCAATTTTTATTTTATCAGGAATATTATCAAGAGATAGAAATACTTTATTATTTTTTATTAATTGTAATTTTGTATCAAGATAAAACCCAACTCTATCTATTTTCAATTCAGTATTTTCAAAATCAACTATTGGGTTTGGATTTGATGCTATTGAATAATTATTTATCAAAAATGAAAATTTATGTTTGTATGGATATTTAAATGATTTTATTGATATTTGATTAGGAATTGTGTTTGAATTTGATAAATTTGAAATTTTATTTATACCATAAACAAGTTGCTTTTTGTCCCATCTATGATGAATATAAGGAAGTAATTTATATCGGTATGGATATTTCCAATTTTTATGTAAAAATTCAAGATAAAGTGTTGTTGGATATTTTAATTGTTTTAATTCAAAATCAAGAAATGGTTGCAATTTTTTGAATAAATTTACTCCATTAAAAGTAAAATTAAAATTATAATCCAATCCATACCAATAATGTTTATAATTTAATTTAAAAGTGGATTTATCATCTTGATAATGTTTAATTTGTTTAATTTCTCTATAAAATGGATTTGTTAACTCTCTATGAAAATCAGGAGTAAATGTATTTTCAATTACATTGTATTTGTTTGCTCGGAATGGGTAAAATTTTGTTGATTTGTAATCATCCCAAATTGCATTTGCTTGGTTTTTAGCAGGTAAAATGTTATAAGTTGGAAAATGTTTAAACATAACAACATCAATATAAGTTGGTGCTTCATATTTTTTCTTGAATACCGAAGTTAGTTTTTTTGTTTTATCTTCTAAATTATCATAATAATGTGGAATTTGTTTTTCTATGTAAATATGTTTATCTTCAAATCCTTCAGGGTGAGTAATTTTTTTAATATCTCTATGCCAATTTACATAAGGAACATCAGTTGAAACACGATATTTAAATCGTAAGAATGGGTCAGGATTAACCCAAACCATTGTATAATCAAGTAATTGTGCATATAATTTAATAAGAAAAGTGATTTGACTTCTATTTCCTTTGAAAAAATTTATATTAACTATGTTTTTTATTAATAATGCTTGTAATTTATTAAGAAAATCAGTATCAGATATATATTTTTTTACAGTGTGAAAAAATTTATCAAATTCTGGTAAATAATCATTTCTTAAAATTTCAAGTGATGTTTCTTTTACATTATGAAAAATATATGGTTTATGATATTCTATTTCATACTTATCAATGATTGGATTATATTTAGTTGGTTTATAATAAAAATTAAAATCATCACCTTCTTCATTTATCCAATCAATATCCAATAAATTATAAATTTTTCTTAACTTGTAATAAATATCATTTGGATTGTTAGAAAATCCTAATTTATCTTCAATTGGTTGTTCATATTCTTGAATCGTTGAAAAAGTAATTGAAACAACATCATTTGTTAAATTTCCAAAATAAGATTTAATTTTTCCTTTTGGGATATAAATTTCATAAGTTGTGTTATAATCTAATGGTTTATCTAAAAATGAAACAGTAATTGATTTATCAGAATAAGAAATTGAATAATTTTCAACAACTTCTTTTGAATTATATTCTCGTAAAAATATGTTTTGCTTATTAATTGTAGAAGGATCTAATTTATTATCAAAAGTTAAAGTAATCGAACCAAAAATATTTTGCTTATTTGCGAGAGATGGAGTTACATTTAATAATCTTATTTCAGGAATATTATCTGTGTTAACTTCAAGATTAATTCCATAATCAACATTGTTTTTTAATAAAACATATATGTTTAATTTAGTTTCTTGAGAATAATCGGTTGCAAAAGTATATTTTAATTGATTATCTATGAAAAATCCAAAAACATTATTTTGTATTAACTCAATTTTGTAAGATGAATGAATATTTGATTGTATTGATAAAACATCATAATTTTTAAAAAGTTTTACAAAACCAAGATTTCCTGTTTTTATCCAAAGGAAGTAATCTAAATCATTTGGATAACCAATTTCATCTATTTCTTTTGTTGAAATTCCAATTGCAAATTCATAATTTTCAGTTACTAAAGAGTTTTTAAATTCAAATCCAATTCCTTCTTCTAAAGAAACAATTTGGTTTTTTACTTGTGCTTTTCCATTCCAATCTTGTTTTACATTTTTAGATTTATATAATTTATTATCTTTTACTTCAGCATTTATTAAATTGATGTATTCAGGATTTTTATACAATGCTAAACCCCTTTTCAAAATGACTAATTATTGTGTCTTTATTTTTAAAAGAATTATTTATTGCAAATAAATTTAAATTTATTTCTAAATGTGTTGTTTCCTTTTTTTCAATTTTATTTAAAAGGTTAAGAGTTAAATCAGTATTTTTTTCAGTTGAATATAGATAATAATTAAGTAATTTGCTTATGTTATAAGTATTAGTATTTGCAAAAACAACAAATAGATATAATTTCTTATTATCAGTTATAAAAATTTCATCAAATTGTTGCTTGTCTTTTAGATATTTTGAAAGTGGTTTATGTAAATTAATGTCAATATCTAAAACTACACCACCAAATTTTTTTAAAATTAATAATTTACAAATATCTGCTTGCTTAACAATTGATTGATAATTTCTTTTTATATATAAAAATTCTTGTTTAAATTCTTTAAGGCAGTCTTTATCTTTCCATAATTTATATTCAAAATTTGGATTTAAAAATTTTAATACATCTATTCTTTCATTCCATAAATTTTTATAAAAACCTGCATAAGGAGAAGTTAAAAGAATTTGATGAATTTTATTCGGAATCATTTTTTAATTCTCCAATTATATCTTTTGTTAAATAAGCATATTCAACATCAATTTCTTGAGAGTGAGAATAATCTATATTATCAACATTATCACAAAAATCATCGATTGAAACATCCATTGGTGGGTTGTTATTAAAAGGAGATAAAGTAGAAGTTCGTTCTTTTAATTGAATTTTATTTCTTATTTCATCAGTTAAATCTCTAAATCCTTTTAACACTAATTTATTTTCATAAGTTCCAAAATATTGAGAATAATCTGAATTTTCTTCTTGAATTCCAGAAGTATTTTCTAAAGGTATGTTTTCTTGTGTATGGTTAACATTTTTAAATTCAAAACGAAATGCATCAACTTTTTGATAATCAAAGTAATCAGCATTTTCTTTTAATTGTAAAAAATCATCTTTTGAATAATCATTTACATATTCAAATTTATTATGATTAAATATAGCATCTTTAAAAAATGTATTTATTTTATCAATTATTTCTAATTTGGTTTTTGAATCTAATGTTGAAAATTTTACTAAATTAAATTTTGGAAAAATTGAATATATATTCTCTATTATAGGATTTGCCACTGTCATAATATCCACTCTCTATAAATTAATTTAATTTTTTTAAGAATAAGGTGAACCATGATGTGTTGTTTTTTCTATTATTTTAAATTTGTCTAAAAATATATTATTCCCTAAATATTCTTGTTTATAAAAGGGTATTTGGTCAACATAATCAATAAATCTTAATTTAATATCATTCTCATATTTAAAAAGTCTTGCTTGGGTTTTATGTATAGTGATAATTGTTTCATCATTAACAGGAATTTTTGAAAATACAAAATAAAGTTCATTTTCAATTAAATATGATAAATTATACATATAAAAATCAATTATTAATGAATCTCCATCAGAAATATTATAATTTGCATAATTATCTTTAAAAGGGTTGAATATTAAATAATTTTTAAGATTTGTTTTTAAATTAAAATCATTTAATAAATTTGGGTTAACATCCTCTGAATATCCAAAATATTCTTCTATATTATTTTTAAAATAAGAATATTCTACATAACATTGATAATTTTCATAAGATTTAAGACATTTTGAATTAGCAACATAAAATAAAATATTTTCTGTTCCATTTTTAAATATTCTTGGGTTCACTTTTAAACTAATATGGATATAACGATAATTATGATGATATATATATGATGGTTGGTTAATTCTTTCTAAATAATCTGAAACATTTATTTTATAAATATAAATTTTATTATCATCTGAAAATAAATCACTTTCTGTTAAATCAATTATTTTTCTTCCAATATCTTTAATAGGATAATTTAATAAATCAATTGCTTGAGTTGAAAATTCATCTGTTCTTTTCCAATAATATTTAAGAATGGTATTATTAATATAAAATCTTCGTTCAAAAATATAAGCAATCGGTATAAATTCTAAATCAACATTAGAATATATTAAAATATCTCCAAGTTTCTTTTGAAAATCAATATTATCAATTATATATTGTTGTTTATTTGAAAATATAATTTTTTTATGTTGTTTTTTAAAAAAATCAAAAAAAAGTAAATTATTATCAATTTTTTTAATAATAGGTTGTATAGGTATAAATTCATAATCATAATTTTCACTTTCAGGAGTTAATTCATAAGTTTTTTCATATTTTTTAAAAGAACCATTTTCAAGGATTAAATATTGAAAATTAACATAAGAATAATGTAAAGCATCATCTTCAGTTACTTTTTCATAATATAGATAATAAACTACACTTAATTCATCTTCATTTATCAAAATAGGAAATGTAAAAATTTTAATATATCCATCTGATTCTTTAATCAATTCTAAAATTTCATTTTTTTTATTTCTTATATACTCATTTGGAATTTTATAAGTTTTTATGTGATTTAATGTTAAAGTATCTAAATCAATTTCATTTTTTTCATATAAAATAAAATCATTTGTTAAATAATAATTTGGGTCTTTTCCATCTTTAGTTCTATGCCAAGTATAAAATTCTGAATAATCAGCATTTCTTATTAAATTTATTTTAAGTTTATTATTTTCAAATTTTATATTTATTAAAGAATCAAAAAATTCAGTTAAATATTCATTTATTACATCTTTTTGATAATAGGATAATCCATAATCAAATTTTGTAAAACCATTTAAATAAAAATCTTTTACAGATTCAAATTGTAAATTTTCATTAAATTGAAAAATTTGTATGTATAATGAATAATATTTTTCTTCTATTTTAAAATAATCATGTAATATATTTTGTTTTATCTCTTCATTTTCATCATACCATTTTTCAATTGCTTTTACTAAAATTAGATAATATTTTTTATTATGTTTTATAAAATATTGTTTTATTATAAAATAATTATTATAGAATCCTTTAATTAAATCTTGTGGAATAGTTATTTGATATTGTTTTTTTATTGATAAGTTATCTTTATCAAAAATATTAACATCAAAAACATCAATATTCTCATTAAAAAAATCATTTATATTTGTATTTAAATACTTACAATCTTCTCTAATCATTTTTATCCAAAATCTTACTCTTTATAATTTCTTTTTACCACAATAATTTCATTATCTTTTATTAATCCTGTTGAATTGTAATCTTTGCTAAAATTATCAAATTGAAACACTGACTTCCCAGCAACATCAATTATATTTATGTTTATTATATGTGTTGCCCATTCAGAAACATTTCCAATATTATCTTTAACCCTACATTTAAACCAAAAAGTATAATTTCCTTTATCAAGATTGATAGGAATTTCTATTTCATTACCAGTTAAATGTTCAAAATTTGGATAATTAGTTTCCCATTCAAATTCAG
>JAMOQG010000094.1 GCA_027064135.1 Peptostreptococcaceae bacterium
TAATTGCTAACGGTGTAGCTATTTCAAAATAGAACTTTGGTAATATTAATAATAAAAACGATGAAATCAAAAAAAATACTATTGTATTGAAGAAAATTATAAATATCGCATATTTAAAAATATATTTGATATAATAATTTCAAATTAATAACATCCATTATAAATCCGGGAATTACCAATTGTTTAAATATACTAATTTTCAAATCACTATTAATTAGTGGAATTATTATAAATAAATAAAATAGTATAAAAAAACCATCAATACTTAATAAATACCTTATTTTATATAAACTATATTTCAATATAGTTAAAAAACTGCTTTCCATTTGTTGAGGCCACTGAAAAACTATTTAAATTAACACATATAAAATGTGTTAATTTTTTTGATATAAATAACTTTAATACGGTTAAAATAAGTTAGAAATATATTTTGTAAACAGAAAAATTTAAAAAGATATTTTAGTCAACAAATGGTTTAAATTCAACATTTGTTGGCTAAAACATGATATAATAAGACCCTACTTATTAATGAAATAATAATTAAAATAAAGTGAAAGGAATAATAGAATGATTAAAAGACAACAAGAAATAATGATTAGCAGATATATATAGAATTGTATGATTTATTAGTACCAAAGGATAATTTTTTAAGACAAATTAATGAGCTAGTAGATTTTTCATTTGTATATGATGAATTATTATCTAATTATAGTCTTGATCAAGGAAGAGGAGCAAAAGATCCACTTTTAATGTTTAAGTATCTTTTACTAAAAGTCATTTTTAAATTATCAGATGAAGATGTTGTTGCTCGTTCTTTAAGTGATCTTTCGTTTAAATATTTTTTAAATTTAGCACCAGAAGACACTCAGTTAATACATCCAAGTTCATTAACTAAATTCAGAAAATTAAGATTAAAAGATATGAACTTACTTGATTTACTAATTAATAAAACAGTACGAATAGCAAGAGAAGAAGGTGTTCTTAAAAGTAAAACACTCATATTAGATGTAACACATACAAAAGCAAAATACAATCAAAAATCAGCAAGAGAAGAATTATTGGAACGAGCAAAACTACTTAGAAAAGATATTTATGAAATAGATGAAACACTAAAAGTAAAAATGCCCAAAAAAGTAACTAGTGAAATACTTTAAAATGTAATTGAATATTGTAACAATTTATCAAAAATAGTAACATCATTTGAAAAAGTTGCGGCATTTCCAAAAGTAAAAGAACGATTAAATTATTTAAACGAAGGAATAAAAGATGATACAGAAGAATTAAAAAGATCAAAAGATGAAGATGCGAAAGTAGGACATAAGACAGCAGATACATCATTTTTTGGATATAAATCACATTTGGCAATGAGTTATGAGCGAATAATAACTGGGGCTGTAATAACAACAGGAGAAAAAAGTGAAGAAGCGGGCATGAAAGTAGAAGAAATATTAACAGATGCTGCATATTCAGGGAAAGATAATATTGAATTAACAAAAGAAAAAGATATAAAATTAATATCAAAATTAAACCCAGCAGTATCAAAAGGAATCAGAAAAAAAGAAGATGAATTTGAATACAATAAAGATGCAGGAATGTTTGTATGTCCAGCTGGACATATCGCAACGAGAAAAGCACGAACAGGAAAAAAGAATCAAACTACAACATATTATTTTGATATAGAAAAATGTAAAAGATGTTCAAAGCGAGAAGGTTGTTATAAAGAAGGATCAAAAAGTAAAACATATTCAGTTACAATTAAATCAAAAACACATAAAGAACAAATAAAATATCGAAATCATCATACGATTAAAATTAAAAAAATAAAATCTTATTAAATAAGGTCTGTTTTTCAGTGGCCTCACATTTATTTAGTAATCACTTGATAACTTATTAAAATTAGTCCTCCAAATTCCACTAAAATAACCATCAATCCAAATATCAATCCTAAAAGTATTGTTATTATTCCTTGAGGAGATAACAAAAAATTTCGCGTA
>JAMOQG010000095.1 GCA_027064135.1 Peptostreptococcaceae bacterium
CATTTTCAATACAAATTACGAGGTTTTTTTACAATATAAAAGACCGTATTCATTTTTTATATGATACGGTCAAAATATATTTATTAAATTACATTTCCATTACTTAACAAAAAAGTTGAGTAGGAGGCTCCTGTGAAGAAAATTGCATAGGTGAAACATAAATTATCAACCAGATTAACAACTTCTCTCTCTTTCTCCTCAGTTAAAGGAATAAACTCAAAATCATTTGCTCAAGTAACAAGCGGTTCACTACTAAATAAAGTATTTTTATCAGCGTATTTCAAAATAAGTTCTGCTAGTGAAGGTCTAAGGAAACCATTTAATGTATTTTTCACCTAGATTTTCAGTATCTAATTCCTTATAATCTATTGAAAATGGAATGCCAAATTCAGAATTTAAATTTTTAATATATTTAGCAATTATTATTTTATGCTTTTATTGCCCATCTCATTTTAGTAGATTTAGCTCTACTGTTATTATAACATTCTTCTTTTGAAGGTCTAATTATCTCAGGAGCAATTTCCTTATATATTCCTGCTTTTAAAAATCTTTTAAATGATTTTTTTACAAGACGATCTTCACCTGAGTGAAACGAAAGTATTGCTACACGTCCACCAGAAGCTAAAGCTGAAGGTAATTTTTCTAGAAATTCATATAATACTTCAAATTCACTATTTACATCAATTCTTAATGCTTGAAATGAACGTTGGCAAGATTTTTTAACTGAATCTTTTCTTATTTTTTCAGGTAAAAATTCTAAAGTATCTTCTATTATTTTTTGAAGTTGGGATGTTGTATTAATTTTCTTTCCTTTTCTATAATAAGATATTATAGCTGTTGCAATTTCTTCTGCATATGGTTCATCTGAATTTTCTATTAACATCCCTATTATTTCATCTTTTTTCATATTTCTTAATCTTTCAGCTGCTGAAAGACCTTTTTTAGGATTTAATCTTAAATCTAATGGCCCATCTTTTTTATATGAAAAACCTCTTTCAGGATTATCTATTTGCATTGATGATACACCTAAATCAGCTAATATAAAATCAAGTTCTCCTGATTCTTCAACTACTTTATCAACATTTGCAAAATTCAATTGCTTAATTGTCAATATTTCTGGTCCATATCCTAATTTATTAAGTCTTTCTCTAGTAAGTGGTAATTCAATAGGGTCAATATCAAGCGCATATAAATGCCCCTCATTTTTTAAACATTTTAACATTTCTAAAGAATGTCCACCATATCCTAAAGTAACATCTAAACCAATTTGACCAGGTTTTATTTGTAAAAATTCTAAAATTTCAGAAACACATATCGAAATATGCATGCCTGCTGGTGTTCCACCTTTACTAATAACTTTTGCAACTGTATCTTTATATTTATCAGGTTGATGTTCTTTATATTTATCTTTATATGACTTTGGGTGTGTTCCTTTATATCTAACACGTCGCTTATGTTTTTTTTCTGGATTATCCATATATACCTCACTCTTTTAGTTTCTACCAATATTCAAATCATTAATATTATTCTATCACTAATTAATATTTTAGTATTATATTTTTTCAATATATCTGAGCTTTGCTTTTATATGATAAAAAACTAAAAGTAATAGAAATTATAAAACTAATAAACATCATAACATTAACATCATTTGTTAAGTTATATATTCCTTGTAATGGACTTACTAAAACTATATTAAATACTAACATTACTACTTGTAACAAGAAATTGTGACTTCGTCACATTCCATTCTACTATAAGAGGTTTTTCAACTTTAAAGTACAATGGCAACTTAAACCACTTTCAGTCTAATAGGATATTCTTGGTACCCCTTATCCCTCACTTTTTTTACTAGCATGGGAATATTCTTATAGTTATCATATTTCATTAGAATGTTTAAACTACCGTTTATATCTGAGTTCATTA
>JAMOQG010000096.1 GCA_027064135.1 Peptostreptococcaceae bacterium
ATTCAAATGTGAAAAATGTGATGGATATATGATTCCGATAAAATACCAGAGTTTTCATGGCATTTTATATACTTGGGAAAAATACAAAAATTTGGATTAATCTAAATGCCCGTAGGGCACTTTTTTAGTTGTAAATAAAATTGAAATAATATAAAATAAAATTATGAAAATATTGGAGGGAAAAAATGAATGTTGAAGAAATGAAAAAAGAAGTTGTAATTAAAAAAGAAGAAATTGAAAATAGATGTATTGAACTTGGTGAAAAAATAACAACGGATTATAGAGATAAAAATTTATTGGTAATATCTTTGTTAAAAGGAAGTTTTATTTTTACAGCTGATTTAGTTAGAAAAATTGATTTGCCTGTTAGAATAGAATTTATGACTACATCGAGTTATGGACATGGAGAAGAAAATCTTGGAAAAGTAATTTTTAAACATGATTTAGAAATTGAGAATTTAAGTGAATTTGATGTATTGATAGTGGATGATATTACTGATTCAGCAATAACAATGAAAAGTGTTGTTGAGCATTTAAAAGAAAAAAATCCTAAAAGCATTAAATCATGTGTCCTTCTTGATAAACCTTCTAGAAGAAAAGTAGAGTACCAGGCAGATTATATAGGATTTACAATTGAAGATAAATTTATTGTTGGATATGGATTAAATTATGGTGACTATTACAGAAATGTTGATCATGTTTTTGCATTTGTAAAATAGAGTTAAAGGTGATGTTAATGAATCGAAAAATTTTATTTTACATAGTGATCCTAGTTTTGATTGCGTTATTAAGTGGCTGTGGCAATAATTATACATCTGATATAAAAGAAGTTAATGATACTGCCGAAATAATTGAAAATGATTTTTCACTATTAGAAAATAATATTAATAAGATTGCTGCTTCTTATTCTGAAATAATGGAAACTAAGCTTTCAGAAAAGGATATGAATGATATTAAAAAGAAATATAAATATAGTGAGAATGGAATTTTATATAATCCTATTTATACAGATTGTTCATCAGGATTACTTTCGGGATATAAAGAAATAGATGAATTGCTTGAAGAAAGACTTTATAAATCAGAAATTATTGATAAGGAATTTATTGATAGTTATAATAAGTTTGCAATTATCGATCAAGTATATTTAAATAGTAGTGATGGACTTTTAAGAGTTTACCCGGGAGTTGAGCTTATTTCAGGCGTTAGCCCAAAAGAAGCGTTTTCAGAGTTTCATTTTTATTATTTAGCTGATGAGGAGCATAATAAAGAAAAAAAAGGTGTTTGGTTATTGAGGCCTTATCGCGATCCTGTTACGCAGAAGTGGGCTGTCTCATTAATTGCACCATCGTATAGTA
The DNA here is from genome assembly GCA_027064135.1 of Peptostreptococcaceae bacterium. Classification (GTDB taxonomy): domain Bacteria; phylum Bacillota; class Clostridia; order Peptostreptococcales; family Acidaminobacteraceae; genus HSG29. The sequence goes on from JAMOQG010000096.1 coordinate 1,356, forward strand.
ATGAATTATTATGTGTAATAGGTTTTGATTTTTTAATAGAAAATTTAAAAAAACAATATTTAGAAGATGATATGTTTTTAGTGTCTTCAGATGGTAATATTATTATAAGTGATGATTCTTATAATGAAATTTTTGGGCTACCTAATATTGAAAGTATTTATTTTTATGAAACTTTTATGGGAGAAATGTATTCAGGTGATAGTTATAATTTGAAAAAAAATAAGGATATTAGAGTTAGAGAATTATTTGATGAAATTATAAAAAACGATGTAGAACAATTTACTTATAAGTTGGATAGAAAATATACTGTAATAGTAGAAAAAATTGATGTTATTGATAGCTATTTGATAAAAATGATTTCTATGGATTAAGGGGTGATTGAAATTAAATTAAAATTAACTAAGCAATTTGAGAATAAATTGAATAGTTTTTTTTTACTGTTTGTGATAATTTCAGTATTAATAATAGCTTTTTTCATTATTGATATACAAGTTTATTTTACTGATATCGCTTATGATTCAATGAATCACCAAGTTTTAAATATTGGAGAGGAAATAGAATTAAAAATTAACTCAGTAGAAGATGATATAGTATATACCATTACAAGTGGAGCATTGAGTAAAACTGATAAAAGTATTAAAAGATTTTTATATAAATATCAGGATATTGTTAAAACTATTTCAATATATGATACTAATAAATCAGTAAAATATAACTTTAGTGATTTAAATAATTTCACTAAAGTTGAATTTGAAAGTAATGTTCAATCGTTAAATAAAAAAATGGAAATTATTGAAGAGAATGGAATAAAATATATTATAATTCCATATTTTGATGATAACTCTATTGTATTAAAAAATTATAAAGTTGAAATTGATATTGAAAATTTAATTATTAATTCAATGAAAGATTTTTATGTTAATGGAGAATATTGGACTTGGTATGTAGATAATCATAAGGAACTGATACCTATAGAATATTCAGAAGAAAAAATTTTAAACAATAAATTTTATTTATCAGAAGCTAATCATATAATAAATGACTTAGAAAATGGAATAAAAGGGTTTATTACTAATTCAGTAATTTATGATGGTTTAAAGAAAGTTTCATCTTCATATTATCCGTTATATTTTTATAATTATAAATATGGAATAGGAGTTTCAATTTATAATGTTTCAATAATTAAAGAAATAACATTAAAAATTTCATTTTTAGTTTTTTTATTCATAATTTTGACTTTTCTAATAATTTTTTATTTTTCTATATTAGTGGATAAAGAAAAAAAATCTACAATGAGATTTACTAATTCAGAAGAAAGTATAGATAGAATAATTAATTATGTACCTTTTGGAGTAGTACTTTATGACTCTAATGAAGTGGTGAAAGTCAATGATTATGCTAAAGATGAAGTTGGAATTATAGAAGGAATCATTTCAGAACCAATGATTAAAAAGTTCTCTGAAATAGAAAGTAGTAATGGAAATGCTATTAAAGTTAGATTAAAAAATGGAAAAGAGGTTTCGATTGTTGGAAGATTGACAACAATTACATACGAAACAAAAAAAGTGAATTTTTTATCATTTATTGATATTACAATAATAGATGAAGCAAGAGAGTTGGCAGAAGAATCAAATAAAATTAAAAGCAGATTTATTGATACGGTTTCGCACGAGATTAGAACACCTATGAATGGGATTATTGCATCTATTGAATTATTAGAAAGTATTGATATTGACAATGAAGAGGCAAAGAATTATATAAAAATAGTAAAAAGTTCTTCAGAAAATTTATTAAGTATGGTAAATGATATACTTGAAATGTCGAAAATTGAAAATGGTAAATTAACTATTAATTATTCTAATTTTAATTTAAGAGAAGTGTTAAGAAGTGTTTATTTACAGTTTTTTGCAATGGTTGATAATAATAAAATTAATTATTCAATATCTATTGATGAAAATTTGCCTATTATTGTCAGGAGTGATGAAAATAAATTAAGACAAATACTTATTAATATCATTGGGAATGCTGTTAAATTTACTGCTACTGGTGAAATTCTAGTGAAAGTTAATCAAATTGAACAGGTAAACAATATTGTTAATATTGAATTTATAGTTGCCGATACGGGTATTGGTATTGAAGAGAAAGAATTGGGGAAAATATTTAATGAGTTTTATCAAATTGAAGATTCAAATAAGAGAAATTATCAAGGTAGTGGTTTAGGAACAACTATTGCTAAGAAACTTGTTTTATCTTTAGGTGGAAATATAAATGTTGAAAGTCCCAATAAAATATTAGATGATTTTAATTGCGGATCTAAAATAAGTTTTAATTTATATATGGAAACTGTTGAGACTGTAAATAATAGTAATGAAAAAGAGATTGAAAACGGTGAAATTGAGAAAAGAAATCTTAAAATTTTATTAGTTGAAGATAATAAAATAAATGCTAAAATCACTAAAAAAATACTGAATAATGCAAAATTTGAAGTAGATGTGGCGTTTGATGGACAGGATGTAGTTGAGAAATATAATGAATCCTATGATTTAATTTTAATGGATATTCAAATGCCTATAAAAGACGGATTTGAAGCTACAAAAGAAATAAGAAATTTAAATAAAGAAATTATTATAATTGCATTAACTGCAAATAATAAAGAAGTTATTAGAAAAAAAGCTGAAGAAGCAAATATGAATGGAATCATAGTCAAACCATTTTCAAAAAGTAAAATTTCCGAAATATTAAATATTGTAAATAATTAAATATTTTATAATTATCTGGGTATATAGTTATTATATTCAGATAGGAGGTTTTTATTTATATGAATAAAACTGGAAAGATTGATGTAAAAGCTTTAAAGCTATTATTAGTAATAATTTTCTTAGGTATGTTTTTTAATCCCGTAATAGATTTTTTTACAAATATTTTATGGTTTAAATCAATAGGGTATGTTACAACGTTTTGGAAAATAATTTATTCGAAAATTAAAATATTCACAGTGATTACTATTTTGATTAGTGGAGCGATTTATTACTATATAAGTGTTTTAAATAAAAATTATAAAAAATATTTTAATGATGATTTTGTAGTTATAAGTAAATATAGAAATTTAAAATTGTTTTTAGGTTCTCTTATTGTTGGTATAATGTTTGGCTATAGTTTTACTAATTTTATGTGGAAAGATGTTTTACTTTTTTTAAATGCACAAGCGTTTAATAAAACAGATCCAATTTTTAATATGGATATTGGTTTTTATGTTTTTAAATTGCCGCTTATAAAAAGTTTATTATCGATAGTAATATTTATACTTATTTGGATGACAGTACTAACAGCTTTATATTTTATTATTGTATATAGGAAAAAGAAGATTCATAAAGAGAAAGTCATTGAATTTGATGAATATAGGAAAAAATTAAATATAAAACAAATATTTTGTAATCATTCATATAAATCATTGATTAGAGCAATAATGTTATTGAGTGTAACTATTTTAATATTAATTGGAATTAATTATATTCTTTCATCATATAAGCTTTTATATTCTTCAATGGGAATAATATATGGAGCGGGATACACTGATGTTCATATTACATTATTATCATATAAAATATTATCTGTAGCTTCATTTATAGCTGCTATAGTAGTGTTTATCGGATATAAAAAAACTAATGTTAAAATTGCAATTTCTGCACCAATTGCAATCATAGGAATTCACATTGTCAGTTTTATTGTAGCTTTTACAGTGCAACAACTTATTGTACTTCCAGATGAAATTTCAAAAGAAGAAATGTATATAAAAAATAATTTGGAATATACACAAAATGCATATGGAATAAACGATGTAGATTTCATAGATTATGATCCTAAAACTGATTTAACATATAAAGAAATTGAAAGTCAGACTGATATTATTAATAATATTATGATTAATGACTATAGACCATTGAAACAAACATTTAATGAAATACAAGGAATTAGAATGTATTATCAATTTAATGATATTGATGTTGATCGTTATGAAGTAAACGGTAAATATACTCAAATGTTTATTACTCCTAGAGAAATTACATTAGATAAACTTCGAGAAGAAGCTAAAACTTGGCTTAATAAACACTTTAAGTATACACATGGTTATGGAGCTGTTTTAGCACCTGTAAATGCCGTGACTAGTGATGGACAACCAGAACTTTTAGTTAAAAATATACCTCCGGTAACGGATTCTGATATAATTATAAATGAACCAAGAATATATTTTGGTGAAATGCTTTCTGATTATATTATTGTTAATTCTGATGAATATGAATTTGACTATCCATCGGGTGACGATAATAAGGAAATAAAATATGATGGCAAAGATGGAGTTAAATTAAATAATTTGAATAAATTATTGTTTGCTATTAAAAACAGAAGTATAAAATTATTAGCTTCTGGAAATATTAATAGTGAAAGTAAAATAATTTTTAATAGAAATATATACAAACGATTATACGCGATTGCGCCATTTTTTAAATATGATACCGATCCATATATTGTTGTGAATAAAGAGGATGGGAAATTATATTGGGTAATTGATGCCTTTACTACTACTAAAAATTATCCATATTCTAAACCGTTTAGATTTAACGGATCAAAAATCAACTATATGAGGAATTCAATAAAAGTTGTTATAGATGCGTATGATGGAACGGTAACTTATTATAAATATGATAATGAACCTATTGTTGATGCTTATGCAAAGATATTCCCTGATTTATTTAAAGATAGAGATGAGATGCCTGAAGGATTAAAATATCATGTAAAATATCCGCAAGATTTTTTCAATTTACAAGCAAATGTTTATGAAACATTTCATGTAAATAATCCTAAAGTCTTTTATAATGGAGAGGATGTTTGGCAAATTGCTAACGAAAAGTATATGGATGAAACAGATGTTGTGAAAACAAATTCACAATATGTTACTTTTAAATTGCCGGAAAGTGAAAATGTAGAATTTTTGCTTACAGTTCCATTTACACCAAATGGCAAAGGGAATATGACTTCTTTATTTGTGGCTAGGAATGATTCTGAAAATTATGGGGATTTGTTTGTTTATAAATTCCCAAAAGATAAAGTAATAAAAGGTCCAGTTCAAATTGAAACTCAAATTGATCAAGATTCAGTTATTTCTCCGCAATTTACTTTATGGGGGCAGAAAGGATCAAGAATTTTACGAGGAAGTGTAATAATAATACCAATAAGTGATGCGCTTTTATATGTAGAGCCTATATATTTGCAAGCAGATAGTCAAAATAGCTTGCCTGAAATGAAAAAAATTATAGTTTTTTTTAATAACAAAATTGTGATGGAAGATACATTAGAATTATCATTACAAAAAGTATTTGATTATCAAATTGAAGATAAAGAAGATGAAATTAAAATTAATAATACTGATGGCTTAAAGAAAAGACAAATTGAAATTCTAAATGAAATAAATATTGAGTTAAACAAGTATAAAGAAAATGTGGATAAAATCGAAGAATTAATTAATGAATTTAACGAATTAAATAACAGTAAATAGAATTAAATTTTGGAGGAAAAAATGAATAAACTTAATTTATGTATTATTTTTGGTGGAAAGTCTGCTGAACATGAAGTGTCTTTACAATCAGCTTATAATATTGTAGAGGCTGTAGATAAGGAAAAATATAGTTTGACTTTAATAGCAATGAATAAAGAAGGTAAATTTTATCTTTGTGATAGTTTGAATTTTTTAGAAAATATTGATAACCCAAAAGATATAAAAATTAAGAATACTGACAATCAGATTGCATTTGTCCCAGGAGAAAGAGGAAGTTCAATTTATAGTTTAAGAGATAATAAAATGATTGATTCTATTGATGTGATTTTTCCAATTATACATGGACCCTTTGGAGAAGACGGTAGTCTACAAGGCCTTTTAAAGTTGATTGATGTGCCATTTGTTGGAGCTGGCGTTGTTGGTTCCGCTGTAGGTATGGATAAAGATATTATGAAAAGATTATTGAGAGATAATGATATTGACATTGCTGATTTTATAATATACCGAGATATTTTAGAAGCTGATTACTTGAGTGCTAAAGACAAACTTGGAATTCCCATGTTTATAAAACCTGCTAATTTAGGTTCTTCTGTAGGGATTTCAAAAGTTACAAATCAAGATGAATTTTTAAACGGACTCGAAGAAGCTTTTAGATTTGATGGAAAAGTAATAGTTGAAGAATTTATTGATGGCAGAGAGATCGAATGTGCTGTAAAAGGGAATTTAAAAACGAAGGTTACATTTCCTGGTGAAATTTTACCAACGGATGAATTCTATTCATATGAAGCAAAATATATAAATGAGACAGGAGCTGTTTTAAAAATTCCTGCTGAATTAGATAATAATATTGCAGACAATATTAAGGAAATAGCAAAGGAAACTTATAAATTATTAGAAACTCGAGGACTTGCAAGAATTGATTTTTTTGTTACGAAAGATAGAATTTTGGTGAATGAAATTAATACGCTTCCAGGATTCACTAAAATTAGCATGTACCCAAAACTTTGGAAAAATGAAGGGGTAGAATATTCTGATTTAATTGATGAATTAATAGTTTTTGCAATTGAGGAATTTGATAATAATGATAAATTACTTTCAACAATTTAATTATTCAAAAAGAGAGAGCAAAAATGCTCTCTCTTTAAATATATTTAAGTAATTCTTTCTTTGTTAAAGTATCTGTAAATGATGCATTTACTGATGTTTTATAAATGTTTATAAAATCATCATTTGATAAGTTAAATGTATTTTCCATAATATTATATTCATTATTTAATGTTGTATTTGAAACAGTCATGTTATCAGTATTTAAAGTCACATTTACATTTAAATCAAGCAATTTTTTAAAAGGATGTTTTTCAAATGATTCAAAAGATTTAGTTTGAATATTGCTAGTTGGGCAAACTTCTAAAGTAATGTTTTTATCTTTTAATAGTTTGATTGTGTTAGCATCATTTATTGCACTTACTCCATGACCAATTCTAGTGGCATGTAATTCATTAACTGATGTTGCTATATTGGAATAACATCCGGTTTCCCCAGCATGTACAGTTATATTAAAACCAATATTTTTTGCTAAATCAAATGCCTTTTTATGAATTATTGGTGGAAAATCAGCTTCGTTACCTGCTAAATCTACAGCTACAACTCCTCGTCCTAAATATTTTTCTGATATTTTAAAAATTTCAATATTTTTCTCAACACTCATGCTTCTTATGCCACAGATAATAAGATTGTTTTTTATACCAGTTTTTTTTGTTCCATTGTTTAAACCTTTAATAACCGATAATATAACTTCATCTATTGTTAAACCGTTATTAATATGATATATTGGTGCAAATCTAACTTCTACATATTTTACATTTGATTCTTCAATATTCAAAATATACTCATAAGCAATTCTTTCTAAATTTTCTTTTGTCTGCATAACTTCTATCGGTAGTACAAATCTCTCAAGATATGTTTTTAATGAATCGCAATTTGCAGGAGCCCTAACATATTCAACAAATGAATCAAATGAATCTGTAGGTAAATTTATGTTCAATTTTTTTCCTAAATCGAATATTGTTTTTGGATTGATACTACCATCTAAATGCGAATGTAATTCAATTTTAGGTAAATTTTTATTTTTCATATAACCACCTTTCTTGTTTACAATATAATATAAGAAAAACAAAAAAAAAGATAGCGAAAGATTAAAAATTTGTGTATAGTATATAAATGATTGAAGGAGTATTTATGAGTAAATTAAAGGATGTTAAAAAAGAATTGTATGAAAACAATTATAAAATTATTGTTCTGAAGAATGAAGAAATAATATTTACTAGTATGGAACGTGGAATTAAACCAATTTATGATTTGCAAAACTATGTTAATCACGAATTAATTAATAATGCTTATGTTGCAGATAGAGTTACTGGTAAAGCCGCTGCTATGGTTTTATCTCATTTGAAAATTAAAGGTATATTTACTGAATTAATTTCAGAAAATGCAATTGAAATTTTCAAGAAAAATGAGATTGAAGTTGAATATAAAACTAAAGTAAAAAATATTTTGAATAGATCAAAAAATGATCTATGTCCAGTTGAGAGAATTTCATTTAACGAAACAGATGTTAATGTATTATTAATTAATATAGAAAATTTTTTGAAAGAATTATAAGGAGTAGATATGAATAATAAAACTCGAGAATTGACTTTAAGCGGGATGTTTTTGGCATTTGGAATAATTGTACCGTATATATTTCATATTGCAAATTTGGGAGGTCCAATTTTTCTTCCAATGCATATACCGGTATTATTAGCAGCATTTTATGTTAATCCAATTTATGCTTTCAGTATTGGATTTTTAGCACCTTTATTAAACTCAATTTTAACGGGAATGCCTGTTTTGTATCCAATTGCAATTATAATGTCGTTTGAATTAGGTGCATATGGATTAATTACAGCTATTATTTATAAAAAAAGCAATTTACTTTTAGCATTAATTTCTGGTATGATTGGTGGAAGAGTGGTGGCAGGATTAGTGGTTTTTATTTTACAAAGTTCTTTTGGTTTGAAAATGAATCCTTTATTATATTTAAAAGGAGCATTGATAACAGGAATGCCTGGAATTGTGATTCAGATAGTATTAATTCCGGTAATTGCTAAGAAATTTAAAATTAAAAGTATTTAAATAGAGTAGAGAAGCAATTGCTAAGAATTACCTCCCTCTCATTGAACCGTACATACGGGTCTCGTATACGGCTCTACAATTTATATTCCAACATTTCTTAGATAATAATTTAAAGGATTGACCAA
>JAMOQG010000097.1 GCA_027064135.1 Peptostreptococcaceae bacterium
AAAAGAATACTTGGTAGTGAAATTCTAACGGTATTTAAGCGAGTTCATATATGTTGTAACTTAATAGTTTTAGTTAAGTGAGAGTATTTGAGAAACTTAATGAAGTTAGAACCACGTGATTTCAATCATGTGAGATTCAGAGGTTTTTTTAACCTAAAGAGAGGGATTAGATGAAAGCAAAATATAAAATCTTATTTCCAATATTTTATTTATCAGCTTCAGCAAGAATAGACTGGAAAATTTCCAGTTTTTTTTTGCAAACTATTTCTTTACATAGTGAGAGGTAAATGTTATTATGGATTAGTTGTTAATGATAATCAATATCATTTAGATAGGAGTGATAATATGAATAATGAAAGTAGAATAAAATATTTTCCAATATCAGCATTTTCTGTGATATTAGGATTGGCAGGTTTAACAATAGCATTTCAAAAAGCAGTGGAAATTTTAAATTTCCCAGTGGATCTGAATGTCTATTTATTAGGTATTACAGTTTCAATTTTTGCAGTGATATTTATGATGTATTTTTTAAAGTTTATGATGTATAGAGACGAAGTTAGAAAAGATTTTTATAATCCGGTAAAATTGAATTTTTTCCCAACTTTTTCTGTTGCATTATTGTTAGTAAGTATTGCATTTATAAGTTCAAATATGCTAGTGTCAAAATATATGTGGATTTTAGGAACAGTGATTCATACATATTTTACTTATAAAATAATTTCTATATGGTCTTTTCATCCTAAATTTGAAATTAAGCATTTTAATCCTGCTTGGTTTATACCGGTTGTTGGAAATATGTTAATACCAGTTGCAGGCATTGTGCACTTTAATCCAGAAATTTCATGGTTTTTTTATAGCATAGGTTTTTTATTTTGGATTGTACTATTTTCTATATTTATTTATAGAATTATATTTCATCATCCATTACCAGAAAAACTTATACCAACATTGGCAATTTTAATTGCACCACCTGCCACAGCATTTACAGCATATGTAAAATTGACTCATAATGTTGATAGTTTTGCAAAAATATTATATTATTTTGCATTGTTTTTAACAACATTTTTACTTGCGGAATATAAAATGTTTTCTAAAATCAAATTTTATTTATCATGGTGGGCGTATTCATTTCCAATTGCTTCAATGACAATTGCAAGTGTTTTAATGTATCACGTTACAAAATTGATTTTTTATAAGTATATAACGATTATATTATTAGTAATGTTAGTATTATTAATTATAGTATTAATACCAAAAACAATTAATGGTATTTTAAAACATGAATTGTGTATTGAAGAAGATTAAAAATAAAGTAATAATTAATGAATAGTCATCTTGACTATTCATTTTTTAATTGTTAAACTGATTTTAGATGAAAAAGGAAAAGAGGATAAAATGGTTATAGATAGTTTTGTGGATTGTATACCATGTGTTTTAGGTATGGCAGATAAATTGGCAGATAAGTATATAGAAACAAAAGAAGAAAAATTTGAATTTATGATGGATGTTTTAAAAACAATTTCAACTATTGAGTATGATAGAACAGCTCCTTATTTGACAGCAAGAGTTATGAGGTTACTAAAAGAAAAAACTGGAATTGAAGATTTATATGAAGAAGAAAAAAAGAAGTTTAATTCTGAGATATTGAATTTATTCGATGATTTCAGTTCATATGTTGATAATGCAGACGATTCAATTAAAACAGCACTTAAACTTTCTATGGCTGGGAATATTATTGATTCTGGAATAATTGATGATATTTCAGTAGATTTAGTAAAAAAAGTAATAGGAAAAGCAATGGAAGATAAATTTGATGAGAAGTTATATTTAAAATTTGTAAATGATTTAAAAACAAAAAAAGAATTATTGTATTTAGGTGATAATACTGGGGAAGTTGTTTTTGATATGCTATTTATTAAAACAATAAAAAAATATTATCCAGATTTAAAAATAGTTTTTGTAACTCGTGGGACTCATATATTAAATGATATTACAAAGGAAGATGCATATAATTTAGGAATAGATAAATTTGCAGAAATTATTGATAATGGTGCTGATTTGCCTGGAACTGATTTAAAAGAAGTATCAGATTCATTTAAAGAAAGATTTAATGCGTCTAATTTTATCATTTCAAAAGGTCAAGGTAATTTTGAATCTTTACCTGGGACTGGGAAAAATATTTATTATTTGTTTCTATGCAAATGTGAATTATTACAAAAACAATTAAATAAAGGGAAACTTGAAAGTGTTTTTATTAATGAAAATCAATTGAATATTTTAAGGAGGTCAAATGATGAAAGTATCAATTTTATATCATAGTGTATCAGGTAATACAATTACGGTTTCTGAGTTAATTAAGGAAGGTGCTGTTCAGCATGAGAATGTTGAAGCAAAATGTATGTCAATCGAAGATCTAGATTTAGATTTTCTCAATGAATCAAAAATTGTATTTTTTGGAACACCTACTTATTCGGGTTCTTTAACTTGGCAAATGAGTAAATTTATAGAAACAAGTAAAATAAATTGGAAAAATAAAGTTTGCTCTGTATTTGCTACTGAAAAACATTTAGGTGGAGGCGCTGATTTTGCAGAGCTGTCTGTTATTGCTCATATGTTAGTTAAAGGCATGTTTGTTTATTCTGTTGGTGCAAGTGAGGGCTTACCATATACTCATTTTGGCGCAGTTTGTATTCAAAATGGATCTGAAGATGAAAAACAGGTAGAAAGAGCAATATTGTATGGCAATAGAGTAGTTAAGAATGTAATAGCAGAATTTAAATTATAATCATCAAAAAAATAATTGTTTGCAATTATGGTTTCTTATAAATGTAAAAGCATAATACACAATGTTTAAAAAATATATGATCTCAAATATGAAATTAATTCTTCGCAATCGATGTTATTTAAAATTTAATGTGTTATATAATTATTTTTTGGGTATATACAAAATAACAGCGAGGAGAGTGGTAAATATGACAGTACATTTTTTCTATAATTTCAAAGAAGAATTAATCGGGAAAATAAAAAATGATTATTCAGATGAATTGGTAAAAAGAAAAGAAGGACTAAGAGAGCAACTTCAATTAGATGAAGCAGAAAAAGAAATTTTAGATTATTTTAAAACATTAAAAAATGCATTGAGTGAAGTAATTGAAATTTCTAATGGAAAAATTAAATATGAAGAGAATACTAATTTCATAGCAAAAATGACAATTGGTAAAAATAGTATAAGATTTTTAAGAAAAGAAAAATCGATTCAAGTAAAAGTTGAAATTTATATTAAAGAAGCTGATATTGTTGAATCGAGAATATTGGGTAATATTATTATAGGTCCTAAAGTAGCTATGGTAAAAGAAGTAGGAAAGCTTCATACTGGAAGTCATTTTGATGAAAATTCAATTAATTATTGGATGAGAGTTGCATTTGGTGAATTTATGAATTTAAAATAGCAAATAGATTATTCTATTTGTTATTTTTTTGTATATTAATTCGCTAAAATTTGATAAAATAAAACTATAGATTAAGGGGTATAGAATGGACAAAATGTTTACGGATTTTTCAGAAAAAAATTTATCTTTGTTTGGTGGAATTATTTTTTTAATAATTGCAATACATGAATTAATAATATCAAAAAATTATGTAAATGCAGTAAAATTTATTATATCAGCAATTTTTTTAATTGGTTTATTCTTTAATATCAAAGAAAGATTAACTATAGATAAAAGTAAAAAATTTAAAGCTGGTTATGCTTTACTAATTGTAGGTGCCTTAATTAAAATGTTTGGTGCAATTATTTCACATATTATTTGGGTATTAGGAATATTACTGTTAGTTAAAAGCATTAAAGAAGGTGAATAATGGATTTTAAATTAATAGATGCGAGATATTATTATGATAGAAATGATTTAGGTGCTAATTATAATAAGGAAGAAACTGAGTTTAAACTATGGGCACCGTATGCAAAAGATGTTAAATTGATACTTTGTGATGAGATTATAGATATGGAAAAATTAGAAAAAGGTATTTGGAGCGTAACGATTAAAGAAGATTTGCATTCTAACTTTTATAATTATTATATTTCAGTAAATGGTGAATATTATGAAGAAGTTGTTGACCCATATGCTAAAAGTTTATCGGTAAATGGTTTAAAAGGTGCAATAATTGATTTTAAAAGAACAAATCCGGAAGGATGGAATGATTTAAAACCTGAATTTGAAAAAGCTGTTGATGCAATTATATATGAATTAAGTATAAGAGACATATCGATAGATGAGAATAGTGGCATAAAAAATAAAGGGAAATATTTAGGAATGTCTGAAACTGAAACACATACTAAAGATAATTTGAAAAGTGGTTTATCACACATTAAAGATTTAGGTATTACTCATGTTCAAATTATGCCAATTTATGATTTTGCAACTGTTGATGAAACTACTGATGATGATTATAATTGGGGATATGATCCTTTAAATTTTAATGCTTTAGATGGAAGTTATTCAACTGATCCATATGATCCAACTGCAAGAATTTATGAATTTAAAAGAATGATTCAATCCATTCATAATGAGGGTATGAGAGTTATAATGGATGTAGTTTATAATCATGTATATGATATTGATACGATTAATTTTGAAAAGATATTTCCAGGATATTATTTTAGGAAAAATAAAAATGATGAATTTTATGATGGTTCTGGGTGTGGAAATGAAGTTGCGTCTGAGAGAAAAATGGTTCGAAAATTTATTGTTGACTCTGTAGTATTTTGGGCTAAAGAATATAATTTAGATGGATTTCGTTTTGATTTAATGGGGCTTTTAGATATTGAAACTATGAATACAATAAGACTAGAGCTTGATAAAATAGATTCTTCAATAATTATTATTGGTGAAGGATGGGAAATGGGAGAAGCTTTAAAATTTGAAGATAAAGCTTGTTTATGGAATGCTAAATATCTTCCCGGGATTGGACAATTTAATGATGACTTTAGAGATGGTATAAGAGGAAACAATTTTGATACTAAAAGTATTGGTTATATAGGTGGAAATTTTTCAAAAAAAATTAGTGTTTTACGTGGGATTGTTGGTGGAATAGAATATTCAAATGAAATAAAACATTTGCAAGATATTTCTCCAAATCAAATAGTGAATTATGTTGAAGTTCATGATAATTATACATTATACGATAAATTAAAATTATCAATAACAGATGAAAATAGTATTAAAAAAAGGCATATGCTTGGAACAGCAATTGCAATTTTAAGTCAAGGAATAACATTTATACATTCTGGACAAGAAATAATGAGAACAAAGAATCTTGAACACAATACTTATAATTTAGGCGATGAAATTAATAAATTTAATTGGAGTAGAAAAAAAGAATTTTTGGATGTCTTTGAATATGTAAAAGGAATAATAAAAATTAAAAAAGAACATCCTTCATTCAGGATGAATAGTTGCGATGAAATAAGAAAGAAAATTAAAATAATAGATTCTGAAGATTCTATAATTGCTTATACAATAATAAATAAGAATGATTTATGGAAGAATATTTTAGTTGTTCATAATGCAAGTGATGAATTAAAAACAATAGAAATACCATTTGAATTAGAGTGGAATGTAGTAGTTAATAATGAAATAATAGATTTAAATGGAATTAAAAAGATTAAAAATAATATTTTGGAAATAGATGGCTTAAATACAATAATTGCTTATAATTTATAATACTTTTGAGTAAAATTTTAAGTTACGGGTATGAATGTTAAAATAGCATAGCTTGATAAGGAGATAAATATGAAAGGTGGATTATCTACAAATAAAAAATTAAATATTATTAAGTATGATGATAAAGAAATAATAAAATTACCTAAAGAAGTAATGAATATTTTATCTGCAGAAGAACCTATTGTGTCAAAAAAATATTTAAATGAATTGCTTATAAAAAAAACTATTATTGACCCTGAAGCTACAGAAGTAGTAGTTATATTAACTGATAATAAAAAAGAAATAATTAAATTAAAAGATAAATGTGGAGAAATAAGTGGAATAAGTTGTGTGCTTACATTAGTTATAGAAACAGATTCACTAGAGTATATAGATGCAAATAAAACTTTTACTGATAAATTTAAAATAAAAAAAGAAGATATAAAAGGTAAAAAAGTGTGTTCTT
This sequence comes from Peptostreptococcaceae bacterium, assembly GCA_027064135.1. Taxonomy (GTDB): domain Bacteria; phylum Bacillota; class Clostridia; order Peptostreptococcales; family Acidaminobacteraceae; genus HSG29. The sequence goes on from JAMOQG010000097.1 coordinate 6,166, forward strand.
TAGGATTAATTACAAATGAACAATGGAACATAATTATAAATAAGATTAATAGTTATGGTTTTGTTAAGAATGAAGAAATCATGCTTTCTGATAGTTATGATAATAAGATGTATTTTTTAATGAATTTAAAAACTATTGAAGTTTCAAATAAAAAATACTATTTTATGAGTTTACAAGATATTACAGAAATAAGAAAAAAAGAAATGAGATTAGATGTAATATTTTATAAGTCAAGTGATTTTAAAGTTTTATTAGATAAAGATGGACGAATTGCAGAAGTTAATGATATTGTTATGAAATTCAGAAATATTTCAAGTGAAGAGGTAATTGGTAAATTTTTTTATAAAATGGATTGGGTTACAAAAATAGCTGGACAAAGAGAGTTAATTAAAAAAGAAATTAAATTAGCAAGTAATAATAAAGAAGAAAGAAGATTTAGACTTAAGACTTTTGACAATAAAGGAGAAAATGCTTATATAGATGTATCCTTAAAACCGATTGCAGATAATTTTGGTAATGTTATCAATATCATTTTGGAAGGTAGAAATATTACAAAAATAATAGTAATGGAAGAAAATTTAGTGAAAAGTGCAACTATTGATGAAATGACTGATACATGTAATAGAAATGCAGGCATTAAAATTTTAAAAAAAGAAATAGAGATTGCTATTATTAATAAAGGTGACTTAGCTATTGCTTTTATTGATTTGGATAATTTAAAATTTATTAATGATACATATGGTCATCTTGCAGGTGATAAAGCAATTAAATATGTTGCAAATATAATAAAAAAATATATTAGAAATGGTGATACTGTTGCTAGATTTGGTGGAGATGAATTTATAATTATTTTCTCAGGAATGAATAAAGAAGCATCTCTTAAGAAATTAATTGAGATAAAAGAAAAACTTAATTTTACTGAATTTAATATTGATTTTTCTTATGGTGTATCTGAATTAGCTGAATTGGAAAATGCTAATATTGATAAAATGATTGCTTTAGCAGATAATAGAATGTATAAAATGAAAAGAGAAAAAACAAATTCATAAGAGTTTGTTTTTTTAACTAAAAATATATAATAAAAAATTAAATGATATAAATATTAAAATTGTTATTGTTTCTGAGTTAAAAAGTCTTTCGCTAATTGTAGAATGTGTTTTTACATTATTTGTTTCATTTTGATTTGATTTAATCATAAAAAGACTGATAATCGGATTCGATTTTATTACATTAAAAATATTATATAAAATAAATGCAATACCAATAAAAAACCATGTGGAAAAATATAATTTATTATCATGTATGTTTAATTTTAGATAAAATAAAAATTCAAGTAAGCCTAAAATTGTAAGTGTTTTATATTTTTTTAAAGTATTCATTTTTACCTTTCTTATAAATGTTCTCTAAATGTGATAATATCATATTTTTGATATTAAATAAATAAAAAAATACCTTTTAACTTTTTTAAAAGGTATTTTTTGCTTTGTTATTTTGTAAAGACATTAAATGGTTTTCCAACTGGTAAAATAATTTTTCCATAATGACCATTTAAGAAATTAGCAGCGAAAATATAAAATCCTAAAATAGATACTATAAATTCAGAATATGCTGCTAAAGTGTGACCACCACTAATTCCCCACACTGTACTTAATGATAAGCCTAAAAATAAAGTATCAATAAAAATAAAGATAGTAAATAATGCTTTATTAGTACTAAGTGAAGCAACTGTTGCTACTAGTGAAAATATAAAATATCCTATAAAAGCAAAACCAAATTGTTTTACATCAAGGTTTGTAGCTATAGTTTCTCCAAAGATTCCTAAATTAATCATCCAAGACATAGCAACACCAAGCCAAAATACACCATATCCCAAGAAAACTGTTGTTCCAAATAAATTATTTCTTTTTGAATCAGAAAATCCTGCAAATATTTGAGCGAATGCTCCTAAAAATATTGCCCATGGAATTGCATATCCTACTCCAACTGTCCATCCCATTTTTTGTGATGAAGCCACTAAAGTTACCATTGCTAATCCAAAGACACCAATAGCTGATGGGTCGGCAGTAGTGATCTTCATTTCATTATTATTCATATTTTTTCTCCTTATAATGTTATTTACTTAATTCATGCAGTTAAAAGAATATCAAATAAAGCTGAGGAAGTCAACGTGTATTTGATATGTTAAAAATATCACAAAATACTATTCATCATAGGATACTCTTTTTCTATTCCACCGCTTACATTTTTAATTTTGCTATGTAAAAAAGAATTTATTTGAATGATTTGATTAAGATTTCTTATTTTTTCATTATCTTTATTGTTCTAAATAGGAAGTTGCTTTTCTTCATTATTTTTCAAATCAGAAACTTTCACAACTTAATCTTCCATTAATTAATCTTATTGCTAAAATTTCAGTTAAAGATAATAAATGTAATAAATTTTTAAACTGTGTTGTAATCTATATGCTGCTTCCCATGATAAAAAATCAGAATTTACATCAATTAAGAAAAATATTTTTTTCATCGAACCATCTCACTGTAATTACAGTGAACACGTGCTCGATAGTCTTTTGCTTTAAAAAATAAAATTGACAAAGACTGTACTAATATGTATAATACAGTTGTGTATTACTTGTAGTAGTACAGAGAGGAGGTCTATGTGATAAAAATTGATGAATCAAAAGCAAAACCTATATATGAACAAATTTATGATGAATTTGCAAAACTTATATTTTTAGATGTTTTAAAAAATGGTGATAAAATGCCATCTGTACGTGAACTTGCACTTATGCTTCATATAAATCCGAATACTATTCAAAAGTCATATAAATTACTTGAAAAGGATAATTTTATTGAATCAAAAAAAGGTAAAGGAAATTTTGTTGCTTTTGATACAGAGGCTTATAATAATTACAAAAATTTATTTAAAGAAAAATTAGTGGAAATAATTGATGAATTAATAAAAATTGGTATTGATAAAGATGAGATAATAAAATTAGTGAAAGAGAGAGTGACTAATGCTTAAAATAGAAAATTTAAGTAAGAAATTTGATGGATTTGAAGTTTTAAAGTCGGTTAATATTCATGTAGAAAAAGGGCAAATATATGGTTTAGCAGGAACAAATGGTTCAGGCAAAACAACTATTTTTAAACATATTATGAAAATATATAATCAAGATATTGGGAATATTTATTATGATGGAAATAATATAAAAAATGATGATAATTATTTTTCTGATTTTTATTATATTCAAGATGATTTATTTTTCCCTTATAACTATTCGATAAATGATTTATTTAATTATGAAAAAATGCTATATTCGAATGCAAGTAATGAAAAATATGAAAAGCTTTTAAAATATTTCAATATAGATAGTTTTAAAAAATTAAGAAGTCTTTCTAAAGGTCAAAAAAAGCAAGCTGCTTTTATACTTGCAATTTCAACTTGTCCTAAAGTATTATTACTTGATGAAATAGTAGATGGACTTGATGCAGTTGTAAGAAGAAAATTTTGGAATGTAATTTTAGAAGAGGTAATGGATAATAATATTACTGTACTTATTTCTTCACATGCTTTAACAGAACTTGATAATATATGTGATAAAATAGGCATTTTACATGAAGGAAGAATAGTAAAAGAAGAAACAATGGAACATTTAAAAGAAGATATTATTAAAGTACAATTTGCAATAGATGAAGAGTTTAAAATAATTGAATCTGACGAGTATAATGTGGTTAAATTTACAAAAATTGGAAGCGTATATTTTGCTGTTTTAAAAGGTAATGTAGAAGAATTTAAGAAGAACTTAAATAATAAATATAATGTAATATTGTTTGATGAACTTTCAATGAACTTGGAAGAAATATTTATTAGTGAATTAGGAGGTTTAGGATATGGAACAGAAGAATATAAAGCATAGCAATTTTTTAAACTTACTGTTAAATGGTTTAAAAGAAAAAAGAAATTGGTTTATATTGTCAATGGCAATATTGATTACCACTGTTTTAATAGTTCCAATGCTAATAGGTAGTGA
>JAMOQG010000098.1 GCA_027064135.1 Peptostreptococcaceae bacterium
ATTTCTCTTAAAGCATCATATGTTTCCTTATCTAAAGAGAGTTTTAGCTTCATTGTTAGTTTCATGTTTTTCCACCTCCTTTCTTGGTTTTATTTATACCCAGAAAGAACGTTCGAAAACATTTTTTTCGAAAATATGTTCTGTTTTATTTTAAATAGTCTTTCTCTATTTTTTTACTTCTGCATGGTACACTTTTCTAGTCTTCCTATATCTAATTTCTTTTGCAAATGCTTCCAAATTTTACTAAAATATCTTTTGAATCAATCACATTTTAACCCTCATTTTTTTTGATTTCAATGCACTTTCCTAAGTAATAAAAAAATTATCTGGCAAAATGTCATAATATGAATTATTAGATGTTCTATTAGTTTCTTTATTCCAATCATATTCAACATTCTCATACATTCCACCAACATAAGATGTATAAGTTACTTCATCAACTAACTTAGTTTCAAGTTTTGTTTTATTTGTAACCTTTAAATTTTTCCCTGCTTTATTAAATGTAAAATCATTATTAAAAGTATATTGTTTCTCCTCATACCAATAACCATATCTTTTAAAAGTCTTTAATAAATCTCTATTTTTATCATTTGATACATGTACGTCTCCACTGTTATTCCAAGAATAGTAGTTTACATATCCCTCTTCTAAAATAGATTTCTTGTTAGCCGGTGTTTTTTTAGTAACTGCTCTTATTCTAATTAAATAACTAGTATCAGTATCAATTGATGAACCTATTACTAGTCTGTTAGAATCTGCATTTTTAATATTAACTTCTTGATTAATAATTTTAAATCTATTAATATATGTTCCAGGATATTTTTTAACATCAAATAAAAATCCCATTATCGAAGCAATAGCATTATTAACACAACCATTATAATCATCTATGAAATATGCTAATACAGTATCAACCACTAATACTGCCATTATAACCCATCCTACTGGACCAGCACTTATTAATAAACTATAAATATAAGCATTTAGCATTATTAAAATCCCATATGTCATTCCACCTAAAACCTCAAAAGTCGTTCCTCCAGCATCTGCCATATCCTTTCCATATAAATAACCAGAATGAATTGCAAAAGCAACAGTTAAACCTATACCAATTCCGCTGAAACCACTTTTAACTTTAGTAAATTTATTATATTTAGATAGACTTGCTTCATATTTCCAACCTACATTTCCAATTGTCTGAATAGGCTTTGATACAAAAAACTTATCTATTCCATAAACTGTAGCTCCAGGTAAAGCTAAATACTTATAAGTCATCAATTCTTCATCTTTTGGCAATTCTTTTTCGACATCACCTATTTTTGTAATTGAAGATAATCCAATATTTAAATGTGCAATGAATTCTTGAATTTCCTTTATACTTTCATCATCACCTTTAAAGCTTAAAATGTTTTCATCATTTTTAGCTATTACTTCATTTATTCCTTTTTGATCTAGAAATTTACCGTTTTTCACCCACTGCATTGTCATATTTTTTAATCCTACAACTTCTATTTCAGACATATCAAAATCATTATCTTTATTAGATAATTCATCTAAATTTAAATATTTATTTTCTTCATATGTTAATACAGTTACTGGTTTTGGCATATCATATAAAGGTGCAACATTCTCGTTTAATTTTTTACCAATATCCATAGTTGCTTCTAACAAATAATTATATACGCCTGATATAACTGCTATATCATCCCCATTTTCTAAAACACTTTCCTTATAATTCGCAATTAAACTATCAATACTTATATTTCCGTTCATATATAATCTGCTAAATGCAAGATTCATTTTTAATAATTGTTCAGTATTTTTACCATGAATAATTGCTGTATCTATACCATTTTTCTCTTCAATTTGTATACCAATTACTTTAAAACTATCATATTCATTTATTATCGGAATAGTATTTGTATTAATATTATCTTTAATAGAAACTTTAAATTTTAAACTACCTTTACTTTCAAGTGCTTGCACAGCAACAAGATCTTTCAATTCATCATTATTAAAATCTAAAAATTCTACATTACTACTAAATTCATTCTTTCTATTTAGTTTTAAAGGAATTTCTATTAATTCTTCGCCCCATTTATTACTGTTAATATTTTTATCAATATACATTCCACCAAAACCATCAGTTACTATCATAATTTCATTTTCATCATAATCGATTTTCCCAAAATCAAATGATAAACCTTTACTATATTTAAAATTGAGTCTATTTAAATTGAGTATATTTAAACTGAGTATATTTAAACTGAAATCAGGCTCTAAATTATCTATTATTTTTTTTCGATTCAGTCTTATAACTAGAACCACTTTTATAATTTTTCAATAAAAATATCTCATTCTTTTCAGCTTTAGGATTATATAATTTTATTAACATCCAGATAACATCTCTTTCTTTATCATATTTAATATATGAATCTCTTAAATAACTCCTATATTCATAATCAGATATCTTATAAAAATCATGTTCTAAAATTGAAAATTTTCTATTATCAATATCTTCTATTTTAGGATAAGATTTAATGTTTGAAGTTAATGAATTCTTACCACTAAATATATTCATAATATATCCATCATCTTCAATATTTACGCTAAAATTTCCATCATATAGATTATATTCAGAGTTATTATAATCTGAATTTATAAGATTACAATCCGTTAAAATTTCATTATTATTATAATAAATATAATTTCTTTCATCTTCAAAACTTCTTGCAGCATAAACATTATCTCCTAATTCTAAATCATAATAAACCATATTTTTAATAGAACTATATTTTTCTTCTGTTAGATATTTTGTGCTATTTTCAATATAATAAATTATTAAATCAGGAATTGAATTATTATTTACATCTTTAATTTGACTAGTTATAAATTGTTTTTTATTTAAATATTCTTCCGTAAAAGAAATCGGTTTATCTTTATAAACAACTAATCCTGAATTACTCCAATTTTTATTAATATTGTCATTCTTCATCATAGTTGTCCATAAAAGTTTATATTCTAAATTAACTTCATAATTATCCTTTATTTTTCTACCAGCATTTTCTGGAATTAAAACTTTTGCTTCTAATGCAATAAATTCGCCATCTTGAACTATTCTTTGCAATGGAACCCAAAGTTGATTATCAATTAATGCATAACCAAATTTTATTCTGTCTTCTTCGTTTGGATAATCATCCATTGTCACTTCTAACATTGGAACTATATTTATATCACCTTCACTACTATCATAATTTCTAACAGATCCATAATTATCTTTTGGCCAAGACATAATTTTATTACTTTCATATAATTTATCAATATCAGAAGGTTGTATTTGAATAGTAATAAAAGTTTCTTTACCAGAAGTTGTAATAGTCATATTTTGTTTATCACTATCTTTAATATATTTAAATGGCGAAATATCTAAAGCATCATTAACACCATCATTATCATTATCGTTATCAAAAACATTATAAATCGAGTCATTATCAGTATCTCTTTTTACTAAATCTGCATTAATTTCAATATTTGAATCACCTTTAGTTAATTCATATAAATCTGATAAACCATCATCATTAGTATCATCTTTTAAAGGATCTAAATTATTTTCCGCTTCAAATAAATCATCAAGCCCATCATTATCAGTGTCTTTACTATTAATATTTGTGTTAATTACTTTCTCTACTTTATCACTTAAGCCATCATTATCACTATCAGTTGATTCAACAAAAACATTTCTTAATTTATCTAAATTTACTATGGTTGAGCTATTTAACATTGTATTTTCTTCATTTGCAAAAGATACAATCGAATTTAGTGGTATAGAAACAGTAATTAAAGTTATTATAACAACTATGCTAATAAATGTTTTCATTTTTTTCATAATTATTTTCTCCTATTATAACAATCTATTTCATGTATACCTATTAGTATTTAAACTAAACATTTTTTAAAAAATCAGAAAAATAATTATATTAATGCTTTCAATAATGTTCCTCTATGAATTCTACCAATAAATTCTTCATTATCATTAAGAACTGCTATTGGATACTTAGTATCTAAAGCTATTTCAATTATTTCTTTTATATATACATCCTTATGTACCGCTTTATAATCACTATGCATCAATTCTTCAATTGTTTTTTTCTGTTTAACTGCAAGTGCTAAATCATCTATTGTAATAATTCCTTCAAGTTTAGAAGTCTCTCTTTGAATAATAAATCCATAATCAACGTCTGCCTCCTCAAGCAAAGTTATTGCTATCTTAGGCTGTAATGCTTTACCAAATTTTATTGCGGCTTTTTTCATTACGTTTTCAGCTTTTAGTATTCTACTTCTATCAATATCTCTAACAAAATTTTTAATATAATCATTAGCTGGATTTTCAATTATTTCTTCCGGAGTATCAATTTGAACAATCTCACCATCTTTTAATACAGCAACTCTATCCCCTAATTTAAACGCTTCATTTACATCATGAGTTATAAAAACAATTGTTTTTTTCATTTTTGACTGTAAATCTAATAATTCTGAATGCATATCTCTTCTAATTAATGGGTCAAGAGCACTAAATGGTTCATCCATTAAGATGATTTCCGGATCATTTGCTAAAGCTCGTGCAAGTCCTACTCTCTGTTTCATTCCACCACTTAATTCACTTATTCTAAAGTTTTCCCATCCTTTAAGCCCCACAGCCTGTAGTGTTTCTTTACTAATATCATATCTTTCTTCCTTAGACAGTCCTTTTACTTCAAGACCAAATTCAACATTTTCAATTACAGTTTTATGACTAAATAGTCCAAAATGTTGAAATACCATTGCAATTTTGTTTCTTCTAAATTCTCTTAATTCTTTTTTATCATAATCAATAATATTTTCGTCATCAACAAATATTTTTCCAGCTGTTGGTTTATTCAATAAATTTAAACATCTTATTAAAGTTGATTTTCCACTACCAGATAAACCCATAATTACAAATGTTTCTCCCTCATTAACAGAAAAATTCACTTTTGAAATTCCTACCGTCTGCCCTGTCATCTTAAAAATTTCTTCTCTGGTCATACCTTTTTCAACATTTTGAAGAATTTTTTTAGGATGTTTACCAAATATTTTCGTTAAATTTTCTACTCTAATTTTACTCAATTTACACCCTCCTATTAATCATACTTATATTTAGTACCAATCGATTGCGTCAATCTATCGATAATAATTGCAAGAAAAACTATACTTAATCCAGATTCAAAACCCATTGCTATATCTGTTCTATTAATTGCAATTAACACACTGTATCCAAGACCTTTAGAACCAATCATAGATGCTACAACAACCATAGCCATAGCCATCATAGTTGTCTGATTAACCCCTGTCATTATTGTAGGCAAAGCTTGAGGTATTTCCACCTTTATTAAAGTTTGTAAGGGAGTCGCTCCAAATGATTGTGATGCTTCCTTCATTTCCTTTGAAACACTATTTATAGCCAATGTTGTTAATCTAATTACTGGCGGCAACGAATATATTGTTGTCGCAAAAACTGCCGGCACCATTCCTAGCCCAAACAACATAATTGCTGGAATTAAATATACAAAACTTGGCATTGTTTGCATAGCATCAAGCATTGGCCTTAATATTATATCAACTCTTTTTTTGTATGCTGAGATTATACCTAGAGGTATTCCAAGCACCAAAGATATTATAACTGCTGCTAAAACTATTGAAATTGTCATTATCATTTGATCCCAATAACCCATTACTCCAATTAAAAATAACATTATAGTATATGCAATTCCTGATTTCAGGCCTTTTACCTTCCAACCTACTAAAAAAACAATTCCTATAATAACAAACCAAGGTATCCACTCAAAAATCATTTGCATTTTTAATAAAACAAATAATATCCCTGTTTTAATACTATCAAAAAAGCCTGCATAATTTATTGTTAACCATTCGACAAAGCTTTCTACAACTTTTCCAATTTTAAATTCAAAAATTTGTGGAAATTCAAACATATTTATTTACTCCTTCCACTACATTTAATTATTTCATTTAACGTGAAGAAAGACGCAATTTTCTAATAACGTCTTTCAAAACCAAAATCAAAATAAAATTATATTTTTATTCTAACGCTGCCATTACTTTACTATAAACATCTTCTGGCACCCAATTTTTCCATAAATCTTCATTCTCACCAATAAACCATTTTGCAGCTTCATCTATACTAGCATCATTTTCTTGCATATATGCAAGTGCTTGAGCTGTTAATAATGATGAAGTCGTGTAATTAGTAAGAAACTCTATTACCTCTGGATTTCTATCTGCAAATTCAGGGTTTACGGCAATAGTTACATCGCTAGATTTAAATTCACAAGCATAGCTTTCTTCTTCTGTCCAAAGTGATTCATCAAAAGGTGCTTCTTCCAATAAAACCAAATCATATTTACCTGAAATCCATGTAGGTTCCCAATAATATCCTACCCATGGTTCACCTTTTACATAAGCTGCTGAAAGAGATGCTGCTAAAGCCGCAGATGTACCTGTGCCAACAATATTATAATCTTCTGTTAATCCATAAAATTCTGATTTGATATCAATAATAGTTGTTGCCTCCCATGAAGGTGGACCATTGTAAATAATTGCACGACCAGGATCTTCTGCATCAGGAAACAAATTTGCATATTTCTTTAAATCTTCAACAGTTTTCAAATCAGGAGCTAATGCTTTAATTCCTCTTTCAGCATCACCTTCGATTAAATATCTAGGTACATATAATCCTTGTGCATTATCATCAAAATTAGTTCCAAGTTCAATTACTTCTCCAATTTCTCTACTTTTTTTGTATGCAATAAAATTATCTTGCCACATTTCCATCATAACATTTATATCTCCACTAATCATCCCTTCAAGAAGATTAATTGATGAACCTGGCATTATTTCTGTTTCATACCCATACCCATTTTCTAAAATAAATCCTGCAATGGCATTATGTAAACGAATACTATCCCATCCAGCATCCCCGAAAATAACAGTATCTTTTTCAACTTCAACAACTTCCTTGTCAGCCTCAATACCACTGCTACATGCAGTCACTACCAAAATAAGACTTAATACTAAAAAAAATAAAAAAAATCTTTTATTAAATTTTTTCAAAACTATCTCCTCCGTTTTTCTATTCAAAATTAATTGCAGACTACAATAACCCCTGCAATACCACATTTTATTTTAAATATTTTGCTTGTCTTCTCACTCTAAAAGTATATATTGAATATATAAATTAGGAGAAAATTTATGCGAAATACTTATAACCATTTTTTCACTTAAAATATTATTACCATGACAAAATCTATTAGTTAACACACTAATAAATTTATTGTATTTTAGTTTCTGTTCTTATTTTTAATCCAACTGATATTGAAAACTATATTACCGAAAACAATTCGATTTTCTATGAAATAAACTTTGAAAGGCTGAATTTTTAAAGATTTTGAATTTGATAACGAGCAAAACTATATTACTTTAAAGTAATTCTAATAGAAATAGTATAACAATATGCTATTATAATAGCTCTTTAATTATAATTTGTGATAAATTCACTAAAGAAAAGAAAAATTCGATACAATTATCCTGAATAAAAAATCTAGAATTAATAAGGATATGCCATATGAATAAATAAAAAATTTATTTATTCATATGTTTTTGAAATGTTTGATTTTTAACTAAATATTTTATCGCCACTTACAAGAAGTAAGTAGCTTCTTCTATATGATATCATAAATATACATTATTTCCTATAAATCAATTAAATCTTCTGTTAATTCAGCTAATGTTAAAATTACTACTTTTTCTACTTCAATATTTTTTAAACCTATATCAAACAATGAGTAGCAATAGCAGTTGTAATAACACCAAAATGTGGTAGTACAAAAAAATCAAAACTTCTATTGAAGGTACTTTGAAGCAAGTAAATCCTTTAACATATTTTCAGAATTTTTGATATCATCTTTATTTTTGATAAAAGATTTTTTTAAAGCTTCAGCATATTTTATTGCTAAATTTTTATTTTTTTTAAATCCAACAATATTTTTATTATTAAAATATCTTTCGCCTTTTTTAGTAATAATTACATTATTTATTTTAATTTCAAATTCTTTTTCCATTTCATATTCCATATCTAATTTAATATATTCATTTAAAACTAAATATAATAAATTTGATATATAACTATTTTTAGTCATGAATATAAAAATATTTTCAAAATTATTAATTTTTATAGCATTTAAAATCATTTTAATTTCCATATTCTTTATAATTATATCTGAAAAAAATTGCTTTAACATGCTTTCTAATTGGTAAATCGTTCTACTATCAGTGAATTTAATAAAAGCTTTTTTATTATGGATTTCAATTTTGCCTAAATATTTATCAAATTTAATATCACTATTAATATTAATACTAAAATCAAGAATTTTTAAATTAGTTGTTTCTTCTAAAATATTTTTGAAAATAATTATTAAATTTTTCTTTGAAATAGACATAATATCAATATCTAAGATATATTCTTTACATTTTTTTATATACTGTTCTACTAATAAAGTTATATCTGCATTTTCAATTTGATTAATAGATTTAAGAACTTCTATACCATTACTGGTAATATTTATTGAAAAAATTTCCATTTCAATAACTTTTTTATTAGCATCTAATTTAATATCATATTTTCCATTAATCAATCTTTGTTTCATCAAAGCTCTTAACGCTAAATTCAATTCATTTAAAGAATTAGTAAAAGACACTTTTTTTGTTAAAAACAACTCTGGATACTCATTATCATTCAAATAATTTAATATTTGTTTAAAAAAATCTGATTTCTTATTATTAACATCAAAAGTAAGTCTATTAGTCATTTCATTAATAGAAGTATTCTTTAATTCATAATAAAATTGAAAAGGATTTTCAATAATAATTTTTCTTTCTATAATATTATAACCTGCAACACCAATCATTCTACCACTTCCTATTTATTTTAATAAAATATATTTTCTTACTTCTTTTTCTTCAACAAATTCACCTAATTTTGGTACAATTTCCTTAAAATGATCCGAATTATTATGATTAAATATTGCTTCTTCATCATCCCAAGACTCAAGAAATGTTAAAACTGAACTATCATTAATATCTACATATAAATCATATGAAATACAACCTTTTTCTTTATTGCTTTTTATTATTAATTCTTCAGCAGTTTTTTTAAAATTATTAACCATACCATTTTTTATTTTATTTTTAGCAACTATTTTTATCATTTTCATCCCTCTTTTCGTAGCCTTCTAAAATTCTTTTATCATTAGATTCAAAGTAATCAACTTTAAATTTTTAGTAATATTTTCTAATTCTATTAAATTCTCAGTAAATCCATTTTTAGAAAACAAATAGTAATATGAATTTTCACATGAAATTAAATGAGATCTTTCCTTAAGTTTTTCATAAACATCGATTCCAATTTTATCATTTGTATATTTACATTCTGCGAATAGAATATCATCTTCACCTAATCCAACAATATCAATTTCTTCTTGTCTTTTTTTTATTGGATTTGTACCCCACCATTTACCTAATTTATAAATAATAAACGGTAATTCCATTTTTTTATTTTTTCTAATTAAATAATCCTTGCATACATCTTCAAATACTAATCCCTGATGTTCATTAAATTTGTTCTCAATTCTATTCTTATAAATAGACTCTCCAAGTTCTTGTTCAATTGCTGATATATATTTATTTACATAGCGATAATAGAACTTATAATAATTATCACTAATTAAATATATAGTTTTTCTAGAATTTTCCTTTTCTGTAATTGGTACTATTTTTTTAATTATTTTTAATTCAATTAAAGATTTAATATATATTGAAGTTTTTGACGTTGTTTCTCCAATCTTAGTTGCAATTTCATTTAACTTACTCGCACCATTTGCTACAGCTTCTATTATACTTTTATATACTATTGGATTATTCAATTCTTGTTTTAACAATAATTCTGTTTCCAAATACAAATAAGTTGATTTATTATATATTTTGTTCATTATATTCTCATCAAATGATTTTTTAGCATCAAATTGCAACAGATATTGAGGAACTCCACCTAACACGCTATAAGCTCGCATTTTATCTTCATTTTCATAATTACCGAAAAATTTTATTGCATCAAAAAAATCTAATGGTTCTATTAAAAATTGAGCAGTTCTCCGCCCAAATAATGGACTTTTATAAGAAAGCACTTCATTTTCAATAAAACTAATTGATGATCCACAAATTATTAAAAATAATTTTGTGTTTATTAAATTATGGTCTATATTATTTTGAAGTATTGATAACATACTCTTATTTGCAGAAACCATATATGGAAATTCATCTAAAATTAGTACTATTTTCTCTGTTTTAGCTTTTTCTCCAATAAATTTAAATGCAATATCCCATGATTCAAATTTAGACATAAATTCGCTTAATCCAAAATGCTCTAAAACTAACTTTGAAAATTTTTCAAGTGATAACGCATCATTATGTTCTTCGCTAACATAAAATATTTTATTTTTATCTTTACTAAATTCTGTAAGCAATCGTGTTTTTCCAACACGCCTTCTACCATACATAATTACACAATGAAATTTATCTTCAGTATATAATTCATTTAATTTATTTATTTCATACTCTCTACCAATAAACATATATACCTCCTGTAAACTACTTAATCTATATTTACTTATATTTTATTAAGTTAATTTTATCACTCCCACAAATTTTTGTCAATTTTCTAATTTTAACAGATAAAAAATATTAATTTCACTTTTTTTACATATACCGTCACATAATTGTCACCATTCAGGTGTAACATAATAATCTGGTAGCAGATTTAATAGAAAATAAGTTTAAAAAAACACCTTATAATAGAGTAGGTTTTAAAGCAACTCTATTAACATATACTGAAAGGACAAAAATGAAAAAATATAAATTATTAAGCCATACCCCTTGGATAATATTTCCAATTTCGATTATTATTTTATTAATAATGAAAACAAATATCTTTTTTAAACTAGGCATAAATTTTGAATATATTCATAATTTATGTAGTTTTGCCGCAATTATAAGCTTCTTAAATAATTTAGGCACTGAATCCGCTCAAACTATCATAACTAAAGCACCAATTATTGTTGGTATTGTCACTTTATTATTAACTATTTTATTTGGACCAATTTTTTGTTCATATATTTGTCCTTTTGGAACATTCCAAAAGCTTATTAGAAAAATTGGCATTAAACTTGGAATTAAATCAAGAAAACTGCCGAATAACATTCATAAATTTCTTAAGCTTATAAAGTACATTTTCTTAATGTTTTTTATTTTACTTATTTCTTTTAAATCAGTCAGTTTATATATGAATCTTGATCCATATCATGCATTCATTAGAATATTTTATGGTGGAATCACTTTATCAGGTGGAATATATTTATTAATAGTAACATTACTTTCACTTTCATATGATAGACCATTTTGTAATTATTTATGCCCTTACGGTGCTTTTTTCAATATAGTTTCTTTTAAAAGAGTTTTTAAAATTACAAGAAATCCTGATATATGTATCGATTGTAAAATTTGTGATAAAAGTTGTCCTGTAAATATTAATGTTTCATCACTTGATACTGTAGATGATGTTAACTGTTTGGGATGTAATTCATGCATTAGTAATTGTCCTAAAGAAAATGCAATTGGTTTAAAAACTAACTTCACTAAAGTTGCCATTTTCACTGCATTAATTATTATCACTTTTTTCTCTATAACATTATTCTCTAATTTATCAAATATAACTACTGCAAATAATAATTTAGAAGTCGAAGAGCAAACAATGAATTCATTTGGTAAACATAATGGAAAAGGTAAAAATAGAAAAGAAATTTCAGATGAAACATTAAATGCTGAAACAACTAAAATTGAAGAGCCAATTCCTAGCGATTCATTAATTTATAATGATGGAATATATAAGGCAACAGTTGATGCTTATAGACCTAATATGGTAGTTCAAGTAGAAATACTTAATAATACTATTATAGATATTGAAGTACTTGAACATAATGAAACAAAATCATATTTTGAATATGTTTCACCTAAAATAATAGAACAAATTCTATCTAATAATTCAACAGATGTTGATACCGTTTCAAGAGCAACATATACAAGTAATGGTATAAAAAATGGAGTAGATGCATGTTTAGAGCAAGCAATAAAATAAATTACTTGCTCTAAAACGGAATATTCTTGCTGAAGTTAATAAATAATCTGCTTTTTGTTTTTCATTTCATACATATTTTTATCAACAACAGCAAGAACATCCGCGTAAGAAACCTTCTGAGGTTCTTCTATAAAATACGCTCCCATGCTCAATTTGATTTTATATGGTTTTACACTTTTATTATTATAAGCTGACAAATTAGCATTTACTCTGTCTATTACATATCTACTAGTCCCCTCATCTGAAGATTCCAAAAGCAACATAAACTCATCTCCACCATATCTACTAGTCAAATCAATATGCTTAACCGAATTTTTCAATACATTTGCTACAACTACAAGAGCCATATCGCCTTCTTTATGTCCATAAGTATCGTTAATCATTTTAAACTTATCAATATCAATCATAATCAATGAAAAAGCTTTAGCTTTTTTCAGTTTATTCTTTAGCCTTTGTTCAAACTGACCTCTTGTTACTAAGTTAGTCAATGTATCCTTCATCATATCTTCACGTTCAATAAAGATAAAAATGAATAAGTACAAAAGTGTAAACATAGTCCACATTGCAGGCACACCATAAAAATATGCTTGTATAATAGCACCTATAATTGGCATAATTGTAAAAGAAAACATAACACCCAAAAGACGCCCTTCTATGGTTCTCATATGTCTAAGCATCGAAATTCCGTAAAATAATAATACACTCAATGCAATTACAATAGTATAATACATTCCAGGCCCTCTACTGTAAACATTAGCATCACTTATCTTAAATAAAATACCTGTCCAATAATTACTAATATTTAATCCCCACATTATTACTACTAAAAATGCATACAAAATACGTCTTCGTTTTCTTGCTAACTTTTCGTCAATTACTCTATAATCAAAATACAGAAATATTGAGATCATTGGTAATAAATTAATACTGTATAAAATTGTATTTATTATAAAATTTAAATGAACTGCCCATACATCTGTATAATTCATAATTATCCAAGTTGAACCTTCAAAAATCAGCACGGCAATATTACACAATATTGCACTAACAAAAATCCACATTGTTGGTGTTCGTTTTGATGTATTCCATAATGTATATCCCAACATAAATATAAGAATTAACAAAGCATATACATATATATATAAGCGTGTTGCTAACATATCCTCACCTATTTTCTTTCTACTGAAATAAAAATAATCTTATCATATATAATTATACTATAACTTCATATATTTACAAAATTATTAATCTTCACCGTTATTATTAAGTTATCAAATAGAACTTTTTTACAAAAAGCTGATTTCACACTTAATAGAATGAGTAATGCTGATGGATCTCAATTACAAGAAAAATTAGGTCAAAATAGTTCTAAAGGTAATGGTAGAGGTTTCAATAGAAAATAATATATAGTGAAAAACGAGGTATCATATCATTAATAGATGCCTCGTTTTTTTATTTATTTCGTCAATTTTTCACTTCTAATTGCAATTGATAATTGCTCATAAAAATCACCGTTTTTAGCTTTTAATATCTTTTCAAGATTTTTTATTCTATATCTAATTGTATTTTTATGTTGAAACATTTTTGAAGCTGTTTTACTAATATCCCCATTATTTTTAATATAAATCCTTGCAGTTTCTAAAAGCTTCCCATTATCATAATTTTTTATTTTAATTAAAATTTCACTTGCAAACTGTTTTAACCATTTATCGTTTTTATATGGTAAAAGTATTTTATAAATTCCTATATTCTCATAAGACTCTTCATTAAGATTTAATAGTTCACTTGTTTCCATAGCATATATACTTTCTTTAATTGAAATATCCAATTGAGTTAAACATTTAAAAAATCTACTCTTTCCAATATAATAATCTTTTTTATCGATGCTTAATTGATTAAAAATATAATTTAAGTCAATTGTTACGTCCCTTTCTGTTATTTTTTCAAAAGTTATGATAATCATTAAACCTTCTAAATATTTAAAAACACTATGATGAATAGATCTTGATCTACTTCTATGAAATCTTTCAGATAATTTAAGAGTATTTTCATCAGATAAATATTTTCTTTCCTTTAAATAAATAACCATATACTCAGAAAAAAAATTAGGATTTAATTCATAAGCAAGTTCTTTTACAATATTATCTTTTAAATCATTTTCAAATAATATTTTAATCTTTGAAGATATTATTTCCATTCTACTTCTTGATTGCATTCCAGATAATAAATCTTCAATTATATCTTCAAAATAAACATTCTCTTCAAACATAAAAATTGGAAGTTTTTTCTTATTAGCTAATTCAATAATGTTTTCTGGTAATTTTTTATAAAATATTTTTTTAATTGCTAAAGCAGAAATATCG
The DNA here is from genome assembly GCA_027064135.1 of Peptostreptococcaceae bacterium. Lineage (GTDB taxonomy): Bacteria > Bacillota > Clostridia > Peptostreptococcales > Acidaminobacteraceae > HSG29. Next base: position 14,644 of record JAMOQG010000098.1, read on the forward strand.
CAAATAATTAAATCTTTAATTACTTCTAATAATTTCCTCTCATCATCTCTTATTGAAGTGAATGTTGTTATAACAAAATCCCCAATGGAAAAATTATCAATTACTCCTTCTACTATTTCATGATCTAAAATTCCTATTTTATCAATCATTTTACTTAGCCCATCTTTACCTGCAACTAATTCAAGATGTTTTAAATGTTTAATTTGCATAGCATCTGAAACTGAAATCGACATATTACCACCTCTTTGTATTTTGTACAATAATAATATACTATTTTCTCGTTTTACACAAAGACATTATCTGAATTTTCAGATAATATATAAATATAGAAAAGCAGGTTAAAATTGGAGGTATAAAATGTTAGATATTAAAGTATTAAATCAGGAAGTACTTAAAGAAACACTTGAAATGAAAGATGTTATTTTAGCTGTTGAAAAAGCATATATTTTAAAAGCTCAAAACAGAACAGAACTTTTCCCAATGGTTTTTCATGAATTTAACCCTGGCGTTGCAGATATGGATATTAAATCAGGCCATTTAAAAGATGAAAGTATATTCGGTCTAAAATTAGTTTCATGGTTTGGAGAAAACAAAGAAAAAAATTTACCATTATTATTTGGTACAACTCTTATTTTTGATGATAAAACTGGTATGCCTCTAGCACTATTAAATGCTGATTATATTACTGGGATGCGTACTGGTGCAGCTGGTGCAATTGGTGCAAAATATTTAGCAAAGAAAAATTCTAAATCCTTATTAATGGTTGGTACAGGTCATGTTGCGCAATTTGAAATTCTTGCTACATTAATTGCTGTTCCATCAATTGAAAAAGTTAGAGTTTATAATCCAAGATCTGAAGAAAGAACTGCTACATATGCTAGCAAAATAAAAAATATTTTAAAAAATTCGTTTAATTTTGAAAGTGATGTTGAATTTGAAGCTGTAAGAGATATAAAAGATGCTGTATCGAACAGTGATATTATTATTACTGCTACTCCTTCAAGGGAACCTATGATTTTAAAAGATTGGGTTAAACCAGGAACACATTTTAGTTGCGTTGGTTCAGATATGGAAGGTAAACAAGAAATTGATGAAAATATATTCTTAGATGCAAAAGTAGTTGTAGACGATATTACTCAAGCAGTAAATGTTGGAGAAACTGAGACTGCAATTAAAAAGAATATTATAAAAGAATCCGATTTATTAGGTGAAATGGGAGAAATAATTTTAGGTAATATTAAAGGACGTACATCAGATAATGATATTACTATTTTTGATTCAACTGGTATTGCTCTTCAGGATTTAATTACTTCAAAACTTGCTCTTGATCTTGCTGAGAAAAAGAATTTAGGAATTTCAATTAAACTATAAGGAGGATTCATGAAAATAAAAGATTTTGGTGTTGAAATATGGATGAATTTATATGAAAACAATTGTAAATATAATTTAGCTGAAACATGTGTAGATTCACTACATGTTAATGAATTACTAAATTTAACAAATAATAAAGATGAAATAATTGAAAACATTTTGAAAATGCAATTAAATTATGGCGCTATAGAAGGTTCAAACCGACTTAAAAAAGCAGTTTCATCATTATTTAAAACAGTTGATATAAATCAAATCACAATTACTCATGGAGCTTCAGGTGCTAATGCACTTGCTATGTTTGCTTTAGTTGAACCAGGTGATGAAATAATTTCAGTTCTTCCGACTTATCAACAACATTATTCAATACCTGAAGCATATGGAGCAACTGTTAAAATACTTAATCTTAAAGCTGAGGATAATTTTTTACCTGATTTAAATGAATTAAAAAAACTTACTTCTGATAAAACAAAACTTATATGTATTAATAATCCAAATAATCCAACAGGAGCTTTAATTGATGAAGAATTGTTAAAAGAAATAGTTGAAATAGCAAAATCATGCAATGCTTATGTATTAAGTGATGAAGCCTATAGGGGATTAGATCATACTGGAAGTGGATTTACTACTTCAATTATTGATCTTTATGAAAAAGGAATTAGTAGCGGTAGTGTTTCAAAAACTTTTTCACTTGCAGGACTTCGAATTGGTTGGTTAGTTGGAAATGAAGATTTTATAGGACTTGTTAATAGAAGAAGAGATTATACAATAATAAGTTGCGCAAAAATAGATGATTATCTTGCTTCTATTGCACTTGAACATAAAGATCAAATTATTAAAAGAAATCATAAAATCGTACGTCGAAATATTGAAATATTAGATAACTGGGTAATGAATGAAGATAAAATTTCATATGTTAAACCTAAATCTGGAACAACAGCCTTTTTAAAATATGATTTAAATATTAATTCTGAAACTTTTTGTATTAAATTACTTGAGGAAAAAGGTGTTATGATTGTACCTGGAAAAGCACTTGATATGGAAGGATATTTAAGAATTGGATATGCATTTGATCCAAATGCTTTAAAAATAGGACTTGAAAAAATATCCGAATTTCTTCATTCATATGGTGATAATAATGCTTAATGATAAATTAATTATTGAAACTGCAGAACTGATTGGTGAGTATATAAACCATCCACCACTCGAAAAATCAATATATTTAAGTACTGAGAGAAGAAATGTATACTTAAAAAATGAAGGTTTACAATATACAAAAAGCTTTAAAATGAGAGGTGCTTTCAGTAAAATATTAAGACTTACTAAAGAAGAAAAAAAACGCGGTATTGTTGCAATTTCATCTGGTAATCATGGTGTTGCCGTAAGTTATGTTTGTAAAATTTTAAATATTGAAAATGTTTTAATTTTCATTCCAAAAAATACACCAAACTCTAAAATTGAGCGAATTAAATATTTTGGAGCAAAATTAATAATTGATGGTGATACATATGATGATGCTCATTCAATTGGAATGAACTATGTAAAAAAACACAATATGATATTTGTAGATGCATATTATGATGATCCATATATTTATGCTGGACAAGGCACAATAGGACTAGAAATACTAAATGAAAACAAAAATATTAATTCTATTTTAGTTCCAATAGGCGGTGGAGGTCTTATCACTGGAATTGCAACTATTATAAAATCAATTAATCCTAATATTAAAATTATAGGTGTTCAAACAGAAGCATGTCCTGCCATGAAAGCTGCTTTGAATGACAATACACATTATATCGAATATCCATCAGATGATTCAATATGCGATGCTTTAATTGGTGGCGTTGGAAAATTAGCATTTGAAAAAGCTTCAACTTTAATTGATGATATTTTGATTGTAAAAGAAACAACTATTAGAAAAGCCACTAATCATATGATTACAAAAGAAAAATATATATCTGAACCTTCTAGTTGCGTAGTAATAGCCGCTTTAATGGACTATGATGATTATGATTTCGGAAAAAATGTCGTAACTGTAATGTCAGGAAGCAATATAAATGAGAATTTAATGTTAGATATTTTAAATGAATACTCAAAATAATTATAAAAGTAAAAGAATATATCAATCGATATATTCTTTTACTTTTATAGTATTTATAATTTTCTACTCATATTTTCACTTGCTTTTTCAAAAACATCTGAATAGCTTTCTTCACATTTTGAATATAATATTGCATCTTCATTAGCTATTCCAAAACCTTTTGCTTCTTTCACGGATTCCAAACTTGCTCCTAAAAAAATGAACTTCCAATCGTGAATTTCTTTTTGCTTATTAATTAATTCCTTAATTTGAGAAGCTGTAAATTCTCTACTTGCATTTTCTAAACCATCTGTCATAATAACAAAATACACATCTCTTTCTTCTTCATATTTTGAATTACGAATTCCAGTTTCTAATATTGAATTTCCAATTGCATCAAGAAGAGCTGTTGTTCCTTCAACTTGATAATTTTCACTATTTAACATAGCTTTTTTTGCACTTACATTCTCTTTAATTACTTCGTAAGATTCATTAAAAAGAACTACTGTTATTTTTAAATTTTCATTAATCTTATCTTGTTTCCTAATAAATGAATTCACACCTCCAATAGTATCAAGTTCATATCCAGCCATTGATCCACTTTTGTCCACTATTGCAATTATCTCAGTTTTTTTCATAGTATCGTCTCCTTATATTCTTCTTTTATGTTACAATTATATAAGAAAGTCATTTTAATTGGTCGCATCTCAAGTGACAAAAGGAGCTTTTATGATAACGGATAAAAAATTAATTGAACTTAAAAAATTTATAGATAAAAATTTAATTGATTTATTAGTACTATGTGAATCAAAAATGATTTACGCTGATTCAAAAGAGAATTTTATTGATATTGAAACATTTATTAAAAACAATAAAAAACCTTCATTTAAAAAAATCCTTTTTAATTTTATTGATAAAAAAAATTTAGAAGATTCAGTTGTATATAAAAAAGCACTGATTACTAGAAAACACTTTTCAAAAATCAGATGTAATGATGATTATCATCCAAATAAAAAAACAGTAATTCAATTTGCTTTAGCTCTTGAATTAAATGACGATGATTGTAATTCTTTACTTGAATCAGCAAGTTATTCACTTTCTTCAAATAATGAATTTGATTTAATTATTAAATTCTGCATCCAAAATAAAATATATAATTTAATTGATGTAAATTATGCACTAGATTATTTCAACATTACTCCACTAGGATTTTAATTATTTTTTAATAAATTAAAAGATAAAATTGAGGGAATTGAAACATTAAATCAAGATATAGAGCTTGATTTAGTAAAAATAACTTTAGATGATGCAAATATATATGTTAGAAATAAAATAGAAATGTCAAAAATACTGCTATCGGTTCTGTAATTCCACTATTATTCTTAATAGCGATATCTGGAGGCGAAAATTCAAGGTTATCATCAAACATTACTGTTGCAATAGGATTAGTAGGATTATTTGTATTGATTTCAATCGGAGTTAGATTTTTTTGCAAAATTCACAATATGGAAGTGATTTTAGAAAATTAGAAGAAGATTATTTTGAACTTGATTATGAAGTGAAAAATATATTTAAAGAAAAAGCAGAAAAATATAAAAGTATTTATACTTCAAGAGTATTATTAAGTATTTCAATGATTCTTATTAGTGTAGCTCCAATGCTAATCGCTTCAATATTAGGAGGATCAAGTAAATTAGTTGTTTTAATGTTAGTTCTTTTAATTAGTATTGTTGGACTATGAATTGGCATATCACTTGGATAATATGGCCATTTGCTGGGTTAATTATTTTTGTTGGTTCAAATAGAAAATAATAAATATTATCTTAATATAATAAAACACCTCCTGTAATGATCTAATAAATCAGATTGATACTAGGAGGTGTTTTTCTTATTTTCTTATTTTGTCATTAATTTTGAAATTTGATTAGCAAATTTTGTTGGGTTTTCAATTTCTAATCCCTCCATAATTAATGCTTGATTTAAAAGGATTTCACTATATTCTTTAATCATTTCTGAATTACCATTTTCTTCAAATTCTTTTTTTAATTTTTCAAATACTTCATGATTTGGATTTATTTCAAGTATTTTCTTTGAATTCATTGGCATATCCTGCATTTTCTTAAGTAACTCTTCAGTATGAAGTGAAATTCCCAAACTATCAGTTACAAGACAAACAGCAGTATTTTTTAATTTAGTACTAATTGCAATCTCATCAATTTTATTATCAAGATTTTCTTTTAAAGCATCTAATAAATCACTGTTTTCCTCTTTTATTTCTTTAGTGTCTTCACTATTATCGCTTTCATCACTCTTATTTAATGAACTTAATTTTTTACCATCATATTCATTTAAAAAATTAACCATAAATTCATCAACTGGATCTGTGAAGAATAACACTTCATAATCACTATCTTGAATTTTTTCTAATTGTGGTAAATTCATTGCTCTTTCTTTATCCATAGTAACTACATAATAGATTTTATCTTGATCGTCTTTCATATTTTCTACATACTCTTTTAAAGAAACAAGTTTTTCACCAGATTTATTTGAATGAAATAATAATAAATCTACTAATTTATCTTTTTTGTCTGGATTTTGATAAATTCCATTTTTTATAGCTATTCCAAATTCACTCCACCATAATTCATATTCTTCTCTCTCTTTTTCTAATTTACTAGAAAGAGCTTTTAATATTTTCTTTTCTAAATTTTTTCCAATAGTTTTTATTAATCTATCTTTTTGTAAAACCTCTCTAGAAATATTTAAGTTGAAATCTGGAGAATCTACTATTCCTTTAACAAAACTTAAATATTCAGGTAATAAATTATCTACATTTTTCATAATAAAAATTTGTTTTGAATATAAATCTACTCCATCTTTTTCATTAGACATTAAAAAATTAAAAGCTGGTTTTGATGGAATAAAAAGCATTGCATTATACGAAACCATACCTTCAACTTTAGTATGAATAACTTCTAAAGGATTGGTAAATTCATGAAATTTATTTTTATAAAATTCATAATATTCTTCTTCAGTTATTTCATTTTTTGCTTTTCTCCATATTGGAATCATTGAATTTAACACTTTTTTTTCAATAACAGTTATCATTTTATATTCATCTTCTGAGTCTTCATCCGGAACTTGTTTTTCTACATCCATTTTAATTGGAAAAGAAATATAGTTTGAATGCGTTTTTACGAGATTTTCTATTTTATAAGTATCTAATAACTCATCAAATTCTTCGCCTTCTCTTAAATGAAGTATAATTTTTGTACCATTTTTTTCTTTATCACATTGTTCAATCGTATAATCGTCCATTCCTTCAGAATGCCAATAAACAGATTCGTCATTAATTCTTTTTGTAAAAATTTCTACTTCATTTGCCACCATAAATGATGAATAAAATCCTACACCAAATTGTCCAATAATTTCTAAAGCATCATTTTTATTTTCAAGAGCTTTAACAAATTTCTCTGAACCGGATTTTGCAACTGTACCAATATTTTCAATAACTTCAGATTCACTCATTCCGATTCCATTATCTTCAATTGTAATCGTTCTATTTTTCTTATCAAGATAAATATTAATTTCAAGTTCATCTTCTAATTTTATTTCTTCATTTGATAACGATTCAAATCTTATTTTATTTAATGCATCAGCACTATTAGAAATTAATTCTCTTAGAAAAATTTCCTTATGAGTATAAATTGAATGAATCATTATATCTAGCATTTTTTTTGTTTCAGTTTGAAACGTACGTGTTTTTTTATTTTCCATAATATCACTCCTTATATTTTAATCCACTGACTATTATAACACATTAAAAGCAAAAAAAAAAGAATCAACATTTAGTCAATTCTATTATATAGCATTATCTTTATTTAAAAATCTATATACATCCTTACGAGAAATAACATCATCTTTGGTATTTTTAATTAAATATTTAACTATTTGTTGAATTTGATTAATATCACTATTTTTATCAAAACATGCTTCAATTTCAACTTCGATTAAATACAATAATGTTTCAGAATTCGATTTAAACACTTCAAAATCTTCAGTTTTAGTATAAAACAATTCCATTAATTCGCTTATTATATTGTTAATTAATTCAAGATTTGAATCATATAAAAAATCTAATTTATCAACATTTAAGAATGCATCACATATTTTTTCTAATACTTGTTTAGTCAACTCATCTTTATATTTATGACCAAATTTATCTCCAATTACCGTAAGTTGTGATGTTGCAGAAAATCTATATTTTAAAAATTCTAGATAAGTTTCAAAATCTTCAACATTATTTCCGGGTTCAATTTCAAATAATATTCTAAAAAAAACAACCCAATCAAATTCCGACTCTATTTTCGTAAGTATTCTATTCCCAACACGTTTTGTGAAATCACCCACGAAAATTGGCTTTCTTTCTAAAAATAATTTTTTCTTGAAATCAACATCTAATGTTTCCAATTCATTTAATGTAGAAAAAGTTTTTGAAAACGTCTTATGATACTTGCTTAAATTATTAGCTCCTTGTGATCTGAATAAATATTTAACTATTGAATCACATGATTTATTAAAATTAACAACAAATCCAATACTTCTTTTCATTTTACTAGAAAACATTGTATAAACCATCTGAGATAAATTCTTTTCAAGTGCAAGTTGTCTACTTGGTAAATCTTCTGTTCCTGCTTTATTAAAATGATCATCTAAAATATTAAGCTGTTGATCAATCATAGCTAAATTTTGCTTTATTGAACCTAGTATTTCTTCAAATAAATTATCCCAAATATTATAATCATTATTTTTATAAATTATTTCATGCTCAATCTCACTCCAAAATACATTTACTAATGATTTTATTTGCAGCTCAAAATTTATTCTTATATTATCTTTTTTATATCTTCCATCAATTTTATATATAAGAAATCCATTATTTTGAACTTGCGGTTGTTTTTCCTGTAAATTTAAAGATATATGTGGTTCTTCTTCAGCAAAATAATAATATTCTTCATCTATCAAATCAAAATGCTCTGTTAACGTATTATATATAGCTTCTTCATCATTATTAAATCTACATTGAATTCTAACACCTATCAAATCAGACAAATTATCTATAACATCAATAGGATTAGCATATTTTTTAAAATATTTATCTCTAAATATTTTACCTTTTAAACTTTTTTTTGATTTAATTCTTGTAATAATACCAATTTGTGTTCTATCACTTTCTTTTAATATTCTCTTAAAATGTTCTCTTATTTCTAAAGATGCTGATTTTAGATCATCTTGCATATTGTCTAAAATATCAATTACTTGGTTACTATATTCAAAAACTCCTAATTCTTTCATATTACCTCCAAATGAGTATATTAACTACTTTAATTATATCGTTTTCTAAATATTTTTCAAATAAAAAATCACAATTCAATTATAAATCATGATTTTTAATAATTTTTTTAAATTTCTAAAGCTTTTAAAACTCTTTCAATGGCCTCATCAGAAGTGATTTCTTCTTTTTCCATATTTTTTCTTGTTGAATACTCTACAATTTTTTCATTTGCTTTTCTTCCAACAACAATTCTTAAAGGAATTCCAATAAGATCCATTTCACTAAATTTTACTCCTGCTCTTTCTCTTCTATCGTCAATTAAAGCATCAACACCTTTTTTCTTAAGTGTTTCATATATTTCATTTCCAAGATCAGTCATTTCTTGATTTTTAGAATTAACTACTGTTACAATAGCTTTATATGGTGCCACACATAATGGCCATATAATTCCTCTATCATCATGATTTTGTTCAACTAATGCTGCAATTATTCTTGAAACTCCAATTCCATGAGATCCCATCCAAAAATGTTGTGCTTTTCCATTTTTATCCAAATATGTTGCATCTAGAGCTTTAGAATATTTTGTTCCTAATTGGAAAATATTTCCAATTTCTATTCCAGTATTAATATAGATTTTTTCTCCACAAGATGGACAAATATCTCCTACTCTTGCATTTAATAAATCTTTTGCAATTTCACATTCGAAATCATCTGCAATATTTACATTTTTTAAATGATAATCTATTTCGTTTGCGCCAACTATAAAATTCTTCATTGATTTTATTCTTGAATCAATAATTACTCTAACAGATTCTTTTAATCCGAATGGTCCAACAAAACCTAAATAACTACCTGTTAATTTATTTATTTCATGTTCCTCTAACATTTCTATACTATCAGGATGAACATTAATAAATTTTGAAAATTTAACTAAATTAAGTTCTCTATCACCAGGAATCATAACAGCAATAACTTCTTCATCAGCTTTATATAATAATGTTTTAACAAATTTTTTCTTTGGTAAATTAAAATACTCATTTAACTCTTGTATTGTTTTTACATTTGGAGTAGAAACTTTTTCTATTTCAAGTTTGTCTCCTATTTCATTATATTCATTAGTAATACATTCAGCAACTTCATCAGTTGCTGCAAAATCACAATTTTTACAATATGCAATTTGTGCTTCTCCACCTGAAGTAATAGCTATAAATTCATGAGAAACTTTTCCACCCATATTTCCGCTATCACCTTGAACTACTTTATAATCAAATCCAAGTCTATCAAATATTTTAATATATGAATCCCAAACTAATTCGTATGATTTTTTCATACCTTCTTCATCAGCATCAAAATTATATGCGTCTTTCATAAGAAATTCTCTACCTCTAATAAGACCAGCTCTTGGACGTCTTTCATCTCTATATTTATTTTGAATCTGATAAATAATTAAAGGTAATTGTTTATATGAATTAAGTTCATTTTTAATGAAATTAGTAAAATACTCTTCATGAGTTGGTCCTAAACAAAATTCTCTGCCTTTCCTATCTTCAAGTTTAAACATTTCAGGTCCAAAATCTGCCCATCTGCCTGATTGTTCCCATAACTCTCTTGGTTGTAATGCAGACATTAAAACTTCCTGAAATCCTGCAGCATCCTGTTCTTCCCTAACTATTCTTTCAACATTTTTAAGCACTCTATTTCCAAGCGGCATATAAGAGTACACTCCAGAAACTAATTGTCTTACCATTCCCGCTCTTACCAATAATTTGCTAGAAATTACATCAGCATTAGTTGGATCTTCTTTAATTGTTGGCATATATAATTTTGACATTCTCATAATTTATCTCCTTGCTATATTCACACTAACACATATTATACAATATGATTAAATAATTAACAACTATTTTAAAGTTTCTTTGCCATAAAAGCCGCACCTACAATGCCAGCATCATTTTGCAATTTTGCTAGCATTATTTTAGCAATTTCAACATCTTTAGAATAAAGCGATTTTTTTATTTCATCGTTTAATAAATCAATTAAATACTGTCCTGCATGTGATACTCCACCGCCAAAAGCAATTGCTTCTGGATCAAAAATATTAATAAAATTTACGACACCAATTGATAAATATTTTATAAATCTATCTACAGCATTTTTAGCTAATTTGTCACCAATTTTAGAAGCATCAAAAATATTTTTTGTTGTAATTTTTTCGTAATTTCTTAAAATACTGTCTTCATCACTTTCTTTTAAAAGCTTTTCAGTGTACTTTCCAATACCTGTTGCAGATGAAAATGTTTCTAAACAACCATTTCTTCCACAATTACAATCATAAAAATTTTCGCCAACAACCATGTGCCCAATTTCAGCACCCGCTCCATGCGAGCCTCTTACGACATTACCATCAATAATTATTCCACCGCCAACTCCAGTTCCTAAAGTTATTAAAATTGCGCTGTTATAGTCTTTTAAAGCACCAATTTCATATTCAGCAATTGCAGCAACATTAGCGTCATTATCAACATAAGTTTCAATACCAATAAGTTGTTCTAACTCTTTTTTTAAATCTATTTGCTCAAGATTAATGTTTGCACATTTTTCTAAAAATGCATTATTATGACTTACAATTCCAGGAACTCCAACACCAACAATCTCAATTTTTTCTTCTGATTCTTTTTTTAACATATCTATTACTCTAGCAATATCAAGTATAATTTCTTCGGGCTTTCTCCACGCACCTGTGGGTAATGATTTTTTTATAATAATCTTACCATCTTCATTTATCAGTCCACCTTTAATACTCATACCACCTAAATCAATGCCTATTAACATATTGCCTCCTCTTTCTATATCTTTTTATATGCACTAGGAGAATATCCTGTACTTTTTTTAAATACTCTTGAAAAATAATTCGAATCATTATACCCAACATCTCCAGATATTTGCTTAATACTCTTATTAGTATTTCTTATTAAATATTTTGCGTTATCTATTCTTTCTTTTGTTAAATAATCAATAAAATTAATACCCGCTTCTTTTTTAAATAATTTTGAAAAATAATATGTACTTACACACATTTCAGTTGCAACCATATCCAAAGTAATATCTTTCATATAATTATTTGAAATATAAAATTTAGCACTATTTATAATATCTTCAATATTTGAATTGTTTTCATGCAACGATTTATTAATATAATAAGATAATTTTTTCTTAATATTATTCTTCATATATATTATATTCGCTATATCTGTTAACTCAATTTGTATAACAGGTTTTAAAATATCACTATCATTTAATTTTTCAAATAATATTCTATTAATTAAAACTTCAAGCTCAGTTAAATACCTTAATTTAAAACTATCTTCTAAAATATTTGCATCAATCCAAGAAAATATACTCTCTAAAATATTCATACTTTCTTCTAAAATATTTAAATTAACTTTCTCAATTAATTTATTTTCCAATTCTATTGGGTAAACATTCTTATTTTCTATATTATTTTGATAATAAATCTTTCTTAAATTATTCTGATATACTTTATTAATTTCTTCCATTTTATTATATTCACTAAAAACCATATTAATTTCAATATCGAATTTTTCCAATATATTTTTATACAAATTTTTCAATTTATTTTTGTATAAATCATTATTTCTTTCAATAAAAAACATAAAATAATTATTTTTTATCTTCAGTAAATGTCTATTATAATTTTTATCAAAATAATCTTGAATATACATTGAAATTTGATTGTTAAATTCAGGAATTTCAATAATAAGTGATACTCCTTTTCTTAAATTAATAATATTCACATTTAAATCCTCAATTTTTTTAATTTTATCGATTTCATTTCTAATAATATAATCAAATACATTTTCTTTAATCAAATTTATCGATTTAATATTTGAATTTTCCATTAATTCTTTTTTTATTTGATTCCTTTTTTCTTCATCATAAAACTTAATAATTCTATTTATACAATTTATTATTTTTTCTCTTTTAACAGGTTTTAATAGATATTCATACGCTCCAACATTTATAGCTTCTTGAGCATATTTAAAAGAATCAAAGGCAGAAATTATAACAACATTAACATTAAGCTGATCTTTTCGTATCTCTTTTATTGCATCAATTCCACTCATACCAGGCATTTTAATATCCATAAAAATTATATCAGGTAAAAATTGTTTTGCCATTTCAATTGCCATTTTACCATTTGAAGCAGATTGAATCTCAACCATTTTTTTGAATTTCTTTTCAATTATTTTCGTGAGTCCTTTTCTTTCTATCAATTCATCGTCTACAATTAATATTTTATACATTCCTCACCCCCAAATTTTCTTTCAATTTAATAAGCACTTTAGTTCCAACTCCAACTTGACTTTCAATAAATATTGTATCAGTTGAATTATAAAAAAGTTCCAATCTTCTTTTAACATTACTAATACCAATTCCTGTTGAATGACTTGTCATAGTATTATCTGTAAGCAAACTATTAATTGTATCTTCATCCATTCCATTGCCATTATCTTCAACAATTAAATATTTTTTATGTTCAACATTTAAAGAATATACTTTAATTATTCCACCCTCCTCTAAATCTTCAACTCCATGCATAAATGCATTTTCCACTATTGGTTGAAGTGTTAAAAAAGGTATTTTGAAATTTAAAACTTCATTTTCAATATCAATCTCAAATTTTACTCTTTCACCAAATCGTGCTTTTTGTATTAATATATAATTTTGTAAATTTATTAGCTCTTCATTTATTGTAATAACAGTATCAATATTTTTAAGATTATATCTAAGCATATCTGATACACTTTCAATCAATATACATGTATCATCCGCATCCTCTAAAATTGCAGTTTTTGCAATTACATTTAATGTGTTAAATAAAAAATGAGGATTTATTTGAGCTTGTAGGCCTTTTAATTTAGCTTGATTTAAAAGAACTTCAACTTTTGCTTTTTCACTTTCTTCCCTATGAAGCATAACTTCAAAATCAGCATTTTCTTTAATTTTTATAATCAAAAGTTTTGTATTTTCAATTAATTTATTAAATGCTTCTGCTAAAAGCGCAGTTTCATCATCAGAATTAAGTTCAATTTTCTCAACATTAAAATTTCCTCCTGATACTTCCTCAGCAACATCTGTCAATTTTTTTAAATTTGCAAGTAATCTTCTGCCATATGAAATGCCAATAAAAAAAATGAAAAATAAACTTATAAATAATAATAGTATAATTCTAAGATTTATTTGTGCTGCAATTTTATCCATATCTAATGCAACTTTTCTTGAATACTCAAGTTCTTTTTCAAATAAAAGATCAAAATATATATTAACATATTGATTTAATTTCTTAAATTCATAATAATTATTTTGAATCATATCTTCATTAACACCACGAATAGACCAAATAGTAGCTTCTAATGTATTATAATATTCATTATCAAGAATATATTCAATGTTCTCTAAATATAAACAAGATTTTCTATCATATACTTCATTTTGATATTCCTTAATTAAACTTTTTAAATCCTGATAATTGTTAAAAATTACATCCATATATGATGTATCTTTTGAAAGTGCAAAATTTGATAAAGCAATATCAATATTTGAATTAGTTTTTACCATATCTTTAATTTCATAAACTCTTTCATTTACTTTTTTTGATACTGAATTAAATTTTCTATAACTTATATATGAAAATAAATTACCTACAACTAATGAAATTATTATTAAAATAGATATTAAAAACAAGCTCCGCTTTATTGAATGTTTTCTATTCATTAGATTCACCATCCAAATAAGTTTTTAAATTATATTTATTTAAAATTGTAGTTGGTACGTAAAATACATCTAAACTGATATTATCTTCATTTATTGAATTTAAAGTATTTACAGCTTCTTCTCCAACTAAATATCCATCTGTAAACAATGTTGCGGTAATAATTCCTTTTTGAATATATTCTATAGTCATTTCAGAATTATCATATGCAATTATATATACTTCACCAACTTTATTCATGCTAACAATTGCTTTTGCTATATTTAATCCATCATAAATACCTGTCCCAATTATTACATTTATCTCAGGATGTAAATCTAATTCTTTTCTTAAATTGTTTTCAAAATTAAATCTAGTATTTATTGAAACTATTTCAGTTAAATTTATATTTTCTTCATTATTAATTTCGCTAATCATTCCATCAATTAAAAGATTCCTATTCTCCGAATTATATTCATCAATTACTAATATATTCAATACTTCATTTGATTTTTTAGATATTTCTTGAATTGATTTTTGACCTTTCTGATAATTATTAGGTCCAACATAAGTATCTCTTAATCTACTTGCTCCATCTTCATTTATAAAAACAATAGGAATTTTCTTATCTTCAGCTTTTTTTAACAATTCTTCCATTTCATTTGAGTTATATCCACTAAGAATAATTCCATTAGAATTTCCAGCTACTGCCATCTCAAAAAGTTCTTTCTGTGATAATAAACCAGTATTATCAGAATTCAATATTTGAATAGCAATATTATTTGTTTCACAATTATCAACAATTCCTTTTTCAATATTGTTCCACAAATAATTATTACTTTCACTTTTTATTAAAATATAACTTTTAGAGTAATCTTTCTCATAATTATTATAATCCCTATTAATTAACTGAAATGAATTAAAAATGAAAAATGAAATCATTAAAAATACAATAACAATTACAACATAATTATTGCTTTTCATAAACCCCTCCAATTTTTACTAATAATTAGGTCTATCATCTGGCCTAATATTTCTATATACATCTTCAAATTTATGAAAACCACTTTTAATAATAAGCTCCATCATATTATCCTTATCTACAATAACAGGATCTAATAATATTGAATTAACATCTTTAAAATCATTTTGAATTACTCGAGTCACATTTATCTCTTTATTATTAACAATATCAATAACCATCTTAGCAGCATTTGTAGCAAGAAGTCTAACATCTTTGTAAACTGTCATAGTCTGTTTACCCTCAACAATTCTTTGACATGCAGATATTTCAGCATCTTGCCCCATTAAAACTGATTTCATCTTTTTTTCTGCCAAAAGCGAGTATATTGCTCCTACAATAGCATCATTTGCACATATTACTGCATCAATCTTTTCATCAGTTGTATTTAATACAGATTCCATATGTTCTCTTGCAACGCTTGTATTCCAATCATAAGTATATTCATCATATAAAATATTAATTTCATCATAATTCTCTAATACATTAATCACACCATCTCTAAATTGATGCGCATTGTTATCAGTATTAGCACCACCAATATATACCACATTTCCTTCTGTAATTTTTAAATTTTCAATAAGATAATTTCCTTGAAGTTCTCCAACTTTCTCATTATCAAAAGAAATATAATAATCTACATCTCCTTCAATCATCCTATCATAAGCAATTACTTTTACATTATCTTTATGAGCTATATCGACTATTTCCTTTGCAACTACTGCATCATGTGGTACTACAACTAAAATATCTACACCTTTATTCAATAAATATTTAGCTTGCTTTATTTGTTTCTCATCATCTCCATTTGCAGCAATAACTAAAACTTCTGCACCTAATTTTTCGGTTTCTGTAACAAATATATCTCTATCTCTTTGCCATCTTTCCTCTTTTAAAGTATCCATTAAAAAACCAACAACAATTTTATCATCTTTTTTAATAACCTCTAATTTATCATTTCCACCACAAGACGAAAAAATAATAGCAATGAATACTAACAATATTATATAAAACATAGATTTTTTAATCATTTCTCACCTCTTTAATATACTCTTCATTTTATCATTTTTGATACTTTCAACAAAGAAAAATTATAGAAAAGCAATAAAAGAGTATAATTGCAAATAAATGCTACTTAATACTCAATTAAAATAATGTCTTTTTTAGCTTTACTTTTGCTTTTTTTCTTATATACTAGGTATTTGAGAGGAGTTTTTATGAATAATAAAACTAAAGGAATACTATATATTTCACTATCTTCACTTTTTTTCTCAATAATGGCAATAGCAGTTAAACTTACACCTGATATACCTGTTGTAGAAAAAATATTTTTCAGAAATTCAATTGGGCTTATTCCAATATTAATAACCACTTATAAAAGTAAATTATCCTTAAAACCTAATAACACTAAACTTATACTTATAAGATCACTTTTAGGCATTTTAGGAATATTTTTTTACTATAGTGCTCTCTCAACACTTAATTTAGCAGATGCAGTTATTTTAAATAAACTTTCACCATTTTTTGTGCTTATACTATCTTTTCTTTTTTTAAAAGAAAAAATTTCAAAAAAACAAGTTATATCATTATTCTTAGCTCTTTTAGGCGCGATATTAATAATTAGACCTGCATTTAATTTATCAATTATTCCAACTTTATTAGGCTTATTATCTGCTTTTTTTGCTGGTTCTGCATATACAATTGTTCGCAAATTAAGTGAAACTGATAAACCACTTGTTATTGTATTTTACTTTGCACTTGTAACTACAATAATCACTATTACATATATGATAGTAACAAAAAATTATGTATATCCGTCACTTTATGAATTAATGGTTTTAACAGTGCTTGCTATTTCAGCTCTTATAGCTCAACTTTTTATGACTACGGCATATAGTTATGCACCAGCTGGTGAATTAGCGATATATACATATCTAAATATTATTTTTTCAATAACATTCGGAATTATCATTTGGTCTGAAATTCCAGATATAATAACTATTAGCGGTGCAAGTTTGATAATTATTGGTGGTTATATTAATTATATTTCAAAAAAAAATGCTTAATAGTTTTTAAACCTTTAAGCATTTTTAATATTAAATATTTTTTTTAGAAAAAAACATTGTACCTTAAGACATTAGATAAATCTATATCTTGTTTTCCGTCTTTTTTTACCTCTTAAATTTATATTATATCTAAATCAAAATAAACAAACATCAATCGTCAAAACAATAGGTCTTGTCATTATATTCCATACCTTGGCTTAAAGAAATTAATTTCACAGCACTTCAAACTATGTTAAGACATTTATAACTCTTCAAAGAACTGTCGATGACATAAGAATCTCGCAACTTTAGTCGTAAGTATTTCAAAAAGGTGTGAACAGTAACACAAATATTAATAAAAATTAACATTATATATCATTATATGTTCTAAATATTCTGTCAAAATATAGTATAATAAATTATAACATAAATTAGGGAGGCGTTATGAAAAAAATATTAAAACGTGAAGATGTTAATATTAATTCAACTTGGGACTTATCATCATTATTTAAATCAAAAGAAGATTTTTATAATTCTTTAAAAGATATTCAAGAAAAAACTGAAAAATTAAAAAGCTATAAAGGTAAATTACGTGAAAATACTACTATTTTATTTGAAGCAATTGAAGCTCTTGAAAACTTAATGATTCAACTAAATGCATTAGATACATATGCAGGATTATTGCTATCTGTAGATGGAACCAACACAAAAAATCAAGAATTATATATGAATTTCAATGCTATTTCTACTGAAATACAAGCAGATTTAACTTTCTTCAATAACGAAATTATGTCTTTTACTGATAAAGAATTTAATCTTCTAATACAAAACGAACCAAAACTAGAAATATATCGTACTTTTCTTGAAGATATTTTTGAAGAAAAAAAGTATAAACTTTCCGATGATACTGAAGAAGCTCTTGCTACTTTAGGCGAAGTTACAGAAGCACCTTATAATATATATTCAGTTAGTAAATCCACTGATATGATTTTCGATTCTTTTATTGACGGTAATGGAAATACTTTACCTAATTCATTTGCTTTATTTGAAGGAAAATACGAATTTAGCGAAGATCCAGTTATTAGAAAAAATGCTTATGCTTCATTCAATAAAACATTAAATCAATATAAAAACACATATGCTGCTATTTATAATACAGAAGTAAAAAAACAAGTATTACTTAGTAAATTAAGAGGATACTCTTCTGTTACTGAAATGCTTTTAAAGCCACAAAAAGTTACACTCGAAATGTATCATCGCCAAATAGATATTATTTATAAAGATTTAGCTCCTCATATGAGAAAATTTGCAAAACTTATTAAAGAACAATTAAATTTAGAAAAAGTTTCATTTTACGATTTAAAAGCACCTATTGATACAAGTTATAATCCTTCTGCTAGTTACGAAGAAGCAAAAGACATAGTACTTAAATCTTTAGCAATTATGGGCGAAGATTATTTAAATATTATTAAAAGAGGATTTAATGAACGTTGGATTGATTATTCTGATAACATCGGTAAATCAACTGGAGCTTTTTGTGCATCGCCTTATGCTGCTCATCCATATATTTTGGTTACTTTTCAAAATAATATGAGAGATGCTTTTACACTTGCGCACGAATTAGGTCATGCAGGACATTTCTTCTTAGCAAATAAAGAACAAAATTTCTTTAATACTGAACCATCAATGTTTAATGTAGAAGCTCCATCTACAATGAATGAAATGTTATTAGGAAGACATTTATTAAAAAATAATGATGATCCTAAAACAAAAAAATGGGTTATACTTCAGTTTTTAGGAACTTATTATCACAATTTTGTTACACATTTATTAGAAGCAGCATTCCAGAGAGAAATTTATAAATTTGCCGAAGAAGGAACTCCACTTACTGCAAAACTACTTTGCGATACTAAATTAGAAATTCTTAAAGGTTTTTGGGGTGATTCAGTCGAAATTGACGAATTTGCAGGTATGACTTGGATGAGACAACCACATTATTATATGGGTTTATATCCTTACACATATTCAGCAGGTCTTACAGCAGCAACTACTGTTTCAGAAATGATTTTTGAAGAAGGTAAACCTGCAGTTGATCGTTGGATTGAAGTTTTAAAAACAGGTGGTAAACTTAAACCTCTAGATTTGCTAAAAATTGCTGGCATGGACTTTACAACAGATGAACCACTTAAAAAAACAGTTTCATACATCGGATCATTAATTGATCAACTAATAGAATTATCATAAATCAAATAAAAAGGCACATCAAGTAGGAATATCATTCTTACTCAATGTGCCTTTTTATAATATAAATCTCTTTTCTTATTCAGTATAACTTACATCTACCCCTTTATCTTGCATCTTTTTAATACTTTCTCGACTAATTAATCTATAATCTAACTCTTCGTAAATGAGTAACTCCTCTAAATTCTCTAAATTAAAAAGTGGCTCAATATTTGTAAGATTATTATATGATAAATTCAGATTAACTAAACTCTCACCTGTTGACAACACTCCTATCTCTGTTATTTCATTTCCATGTAAATTTAACCATTCTAAAATTAATTCATTATGTATTTTACTTTCTCAAGAAAAAGTTTGATAATTTCTTGACAATATCTAAAATGGGGTATATTATACCAATATACCCCCCTACTAAGGGGTGACTTTGTGAATTTTTTAATAATTTAAGGAGGATAGATATGACTAAAAAAATATTGATTATTGGTGGTGTTGCTGGTGGAGCATCTGCAGCTGCTAGATTAAGAAGAAATGATGAATTTGCTGAAATAATATTGTTTGAAAGAGGCGAATATATCTCATTTGCAAATTGTGGATTACCATATTATATTGGTGGTGCAATTGAAGAACGTGATGCTTTATTAGTACAAACTCCAGAAGATATGACTGCTAGATTTAACATTGATGTTCGTGTACAAAATGAAGTAATGTCTATTGATAAAGAAAATAAAAAAGTAATCGTTAAAGATTTAAAAAATAACAAAGAATATGAAGAAAACTATGACACTTTAATTATGTCACCTGGATCTACTCCACTAGTGCCACCTATTCCTGGAATAGATGGAAAAAATATTTTTACTTTATGGACTATTCCAGATACTGATAAAATTAAATCATTTATAAACGAAAACAAACCAAAATCTGCAATAGTAGTAGGTGGAGGATTTATTGGTATTGAAATGGCTGAAAATCTTCATGAACTTGGACTTGATGTATCAATAATAGAAATGCAAAATCAAGTAATGGCTCCAGTTGACTTTGAAATAGCTCAAGAAATTCATAAACATATTAAATCTAAAAATGTTAATTTAATTTTAGAAGATGGAGTTAAAACATTTGAAGATGAAAATGGTAAAAAGAAAATCACTTTACAAAGTGGTAAAACAGTTGTTGCAGATATGATAATGTTATCAATTGGAGTTAGAGCAAATAGCAAACTTGCAAAAGATGCAAATCTTGAAGTTAATCAACGTGGCGGAATTATCGTTAATGAATATCTTCAAACAAGTGATGAAAATATTTATGCATTAGGCGATGCAATTGAAGTAGTAGACCACATTGATGGCACTAAAGCAATGATTCCTTTAGCCGGACCTGCTAATAAACAAGGTAGAATTGTAGCGAATAATGTATGCGGCGCAAAAGAAAAGTATAAAGGAACTCAAGGAACTTCAATTGCTAAAGTATTTGACTTAACAGTTGCTTCTACTGGAAATAATGAAAAAACACTTATAAGAAAAGGTTTAGAATATAAAAAAGATTATCATATATCAATTATTCATCCTAAATCAAATGCTGGATATTATCCAGGTGCAATACCAATGGTTATAAAAACAATATTTAATACAAAAGGCAAAGTTCTTGGAGCTCAAATAGTTGGATATACTGGTGTTGATAAAAGAATTGACGTATTTGCAACTGCAATTAGAGCAAATATGACTGTATATGATTTAAAGGAATTAGAACTTGCTTACGCTCCTCCATTTGGTTCTGCAAAAGAAGCTGTAAATATGGCAGGATTCGTAGGAGATAATATTCTTGAAGGTTCTGTCAAAGTATTTAATTGGAATGAATTTGATAAAATCGATGATTCATATGTAATTCTTGATATTAGAGAAGATGAAGAATTAAACTTAGGTTCAATAACAAATTCAGTTCATATTCCACTTGATGATTTAAGAAAACGTCTTAATGAACTTGATAAAAACAAAAAAATTATTACTTATTGTGCAATAGGCGTTCGTGGCTATATTGCAGCAAGAATATTAATGCAAAATGGCTTTAGAGAAGTTTATAACTTAAATGGAGGTTATCACACTTATTCAGCAGTTTTTTGTCAAGATGATGATAGTAAATGTGGTGGAGTTGCATTTGATCCATCTGCCGAAGTTGATGAATTTGGTAATCCCGAAACAAGTAGTCAACAAGCTAAAACTGTCAATTTTGATATGACTAAAGATGTTATTCAATTAAATGCTTGTGGTTTAAGCTGTCCTGGCCCTATTATGAAAGTATCAAAAGCTTTAAAAGATATGGATAATGGCGAGGTTATAAAAGTACGAACTACAGATCCTGGATTTGTTGCTGATATTGGTTCATGGTGTAAAAGAACAAATAATACATTATTAAATTCAGGTAAAGAAAACAATGAATTTATTGCTATAATTGGAAAAGGACAAAATGTTAAATTAAATACTGAAGTTAAAACTCAACAAGTAGCTACAAAAGACAATAAAACAATGGTTGTTTTCAGTGGCGATATGGATAAAGCAATTGCTTCATTGATTATTGCAAACGGTGCTCTTGCTATGGATAGAAAAGTTACAATGTTCTTTACTTTCTGGGGATTAAATATTTTAAGAAAACCTAAAGCTCCAAAAGTAAAAAAAGATATCATTGCAAAAGCATTTGGAATGATGATGCCAACTGGAATTCCAAAATTGAAACTTTCAAATATGAATATGGCTGGAATTGGTCCAAAAATGATTGCTGGAATAATGAAAAAAAACAATGTTCCATCTTTACAAGAATTATTAGAAACTGCAATTGAAAATGGGGTTGAAATAATAGCTTGTCAAATGTCAATGGATTTAATGGGTATTAGAAGAGAAGAATTAATTGACGGTGTTGGTATTGGTGGAGTTGCAAATTATCTTGATGCAACAGAAGATGCAGGAACAAACTTATTTATTTAAATATATCGGCAGAATAACTCTGCCGATTTTTATTGCTCGTTTATTATCACCTGGTCTTAACATCTGCTATTGACAACAGTGGAAACATCCTCTATACTTACATGTATAGGGGTGATAATTATGAATTTACCAAAATTAAAAATTGGAAATTTAGAAGCAAAATTTCCAATAATACAAGGTGGAATGGGCATTGGTATTTCAATGTCAAAATTAGCAAGTGCTGTTGCAAATGAAGGCGGAATAGGAATTATTTCAGGAGCTCAAACAGGATACAGAGAAAATGATTTTAAAACAAATAATAACAATGCAAATATCAATGGAATAAAAAAAGAAATAAGATTAGCAAAGGAACTTAGCCCTAATGGAATAATTGGAATTAACTTTCTTCAAGCGTCATATAATTATATTGAACTTGTAAAAACTGCAGTTGAAGAAAAAATAGATTTAATTATTTCAGGTGCAGGACTTCCTAAAACACTTCCGGAATATGTTAAAGGAACAAATACAAAAATTGCACCAATTGTTTCATCTGGGAGAGCTGCAAAACTTCTTGCAAAACTATGGAAGAAAAAATATGATTACTTACCTGATTTAATAGTTGTTGAAGGGCCTAGAGCTGGAGGCCATTTAGGTTTTAGCAGAGAAGATTTGGAATCTAATAATGTAAAAAACTTAAAAGAATTAGTTGTTGAAGTCCTTGAAGCAATAAAACCTTTCGAAGAAAAATATAATCAAAAAATTCCTGTTGTAGCTGCTGGTGGAATTTACACAGGACAAGAAATTAAAGAATTTATTGATCTTGGTGCTGCAGGAGTCCAAATGGCTACTAGATTCGTAGCTACTAATGAATGTGATGCACACATTAATTTTAAAACCGCATATATAAATGCAACAGAAAAAGATATTCAATTAATAAAAAGTCCTGTTGGTTTACCAGGTAGAGTAATTACTAACACTTTAACTAAACAAATTGAAGCAAATTCACTTAAAATTAAAGGTTGTTATAAATGTTTAAAAGGATGTAATCCTGTTGTTGCACCCTTTTGTATAACCGAAGCATTAATTAAAGCGGTTAAAGGTGATATTGTAAATGGACTAATCTTCATTGGCTCAAACGGATATAAAATCAATAAAATTATTTCTGTAAAAGAACTTTTTAATGAACTTATAAATGAATATTTTGAGTAATAAAAAAATAACACGAAATCGTGTTATTTTTTTATTTTGTATTCATATATATTTTTTCTTAATAATTCATATCTTTAATTGCATAAAGCATTCCGTATTCATGATCTACTTCAGTTTGACAAGTTTTGCATAAACCAAATTTATTTATCTCTTTTTCATCATGACATCTTTTGCAAATTCCTAATTTATTATTTGAACTTTTAATTACTTTATTTTCCATATTATCCCCCTTAAAATCCATTCCGTATGATTGTATACCATTATGTAATTATATTATAACGCATTTTTTAAAATTTTACAACATTTTTTTAATTTTTTTTAATTCTTACAAAAAAAACACAAATAATTTACTAATTTTGCGTTTTTTTCTATTCCTATTTCATATATATATCTACTAAATCGTAGTAATAACTTTCCTCGTACCCTTTTCTCCAACCAGCTATTCCTTTTAAATTATATTCATTAATTAAATTGATTCTTTTAATTAACGATTCCTTGTCTTCAATCCATATTTTAATTGTATTTCCTTTTTTTGTAGTTTCAATATAATTTTGCCCAGATGCTTCATCATATATTATTTCATAATCTATTTTTTCCAAATAACTTCCAATGTTTTTAATTGCATATGCTTCAGATGAAAGAACTTTTCTATTCTTCTCTGTCCATACTCTCATATAAAGTGGGACCCCTAAAACTAATTTATCATTATTTACAGTTTCTAATGTCCCTTCAATTCCTTTTATTACCCATGGAATTGATGCTACAGATCCACTTTTAGGAGAACTGCTCCAATGCTCATCATATGCCATAAGCATAAAATAATCAACATAATCAATAATAGCTTCTCTATCAATTACTTTTGAATATTGATCAGATCCACCTGGTACAACAGCATCAATAGATAAAGTAAGATTTTGCATTTTAGTATATTTCCTAAGCTTTCTTACATAATCAGTTAATGCATCTTTATTCTTTAAATAAATATTCTCAAAATCAATATTTATTCCATCAACATTATAAAGTGATGAATAAAAAACAATTTGTGCTATCGACTTATCAATATATTCTTCATTGGTTAATAATTGATTAGTCCAAACTGGATCAAAACTGTTTTTATAAAGTGCCCATACTTGATAGCCATTTTTATGTGAATCATCTATATATTTAAGGCTTGCTTCATTAATAACAATTCCATCAATATTTAAAGCAAACCAAGTTGGAGATATTACATTTAAATTTTCTATTTTATCAACATTGAAATTTTTTAAATCACTATATTTAGAAATACTATCCCACATTAAACTGATAGTATCAAGCTGTTCTGCTTCTCTAACTTCATTTAATCTATTTTCTTTTGAAAAATTCTCATCAATTAAATTAGTATTTTCAGCTATAATATATCCTATTTCACCTTTTGAAGTAATTATTTTGCTATATTTATCACTTTTAATAACTTTATTATCAAGATAAATAAATTCACTATTTTTCCCAAGTTCATCGAATTTGATAAGTAGATCTTCTTCTAAATAGTAAACATTTTTATTATTATTTGAACTATATTTTTTTATCTTTTCGATATTCGTGTTTATATATAAAACATTTTCACTTTCATAATAATTATAAAATATTGGATATAATTTACTTAAAAGATCTAAATTAATATATTTTTTTTC
>JAMOQG010000099.1 GCA_027064135.1 Peptostreptococcaceae bacterium
TAAAACAATCATATTCTGAAGAATCTATTTCTATTGCCTGATCATAATAATAAATAGCTTTTTCAAAATTTTTTTCATCTAATTCTGTTCTTGCTAATTTAACAAGGTTTAAAAATATTTCTTCTGGAGTTCCACTTCTTTTAAGATTTGATTTGGAAATGGATACAGTTGGTTTATTGGAATACTGATACTTATAACTTGAATTAGATTTTTTGTTGCGCCTTAATAATTCCCAAAAAAAGAAAATTACAATTAAAAAAACAATGACGGCTTCCATATTTTAAATATTCATTTTTTAAAGTTGATAAGATAAGATCTCAAAAAAGAACTCCTTTCTTATCTCACTAAGGCTACATCTTTCCTGAAACATTGGGATCTTCATCACTAAATATTTCTTGACCTTCATATTTTTGAAGCCATTCTTCAATCAACTTTTTTAGTCTTTCAATATCCATATTATCTTTGTCATCATCAGATAAGTTTAGATTTTTTGAAATAACTTGAGCAATTTTATTTTTGGTTTCTTTCGAATATTCTTTAGACCAATAATAAATTATAGATTCAAGAAATGATTCTTCAAATTCCCTTGAAGATAATGGATCATTCCAAACATCAGGAACTGACGCACTTGTAATGCCAGAAACTAATCTATCATAATACTCTGTATTATTTAATTTTTTTTCTAAATTTTTATACCATTTATCCCAAGCCTTATGAATTTTTTTCTCTTGATAATAGTCCCATTCAATATCTGAATAATTTTTACAAATGTAATTATTAAGATCCTCAATAAATACTTTGAACTTTTCAAAAATATTGTTTCTCTCTTCCACTATAATAGTTTTGATTTTCTGATAATATGGTTTTCTTAACTTCTTCCGTTCTTCAATCACTTTTGATATTTCTTTTATAAAAAAAGATGGACTCCAGAAACCATAACATGTTTCTACGCAATATTTTTTCCAAGATAATTTGCTTTTTGATTTTTTAGGTAACTCTTTGCCCAAACCCCCTTGATCCTCACTACATTTAATTAGATTAATAATTGAAATTGAGTCCCTAATTGAACCATCCAGCAAAGGATGAATTTCTTCTGCCTCTACATTAGTCACTTTTTCAGGAAGTCGTAGTTTAAATCTAAAGGGATCATTTTCCTTTAATTCATAATAAATATTTCCTTGAAGCAAAAAGTGTCTAAGAAAGAGGGGAGAAATTCTTGCCTTGGTATCTTCAGATACTTTAATTGATTTTTCTTCGAGGGATTGTAAATACTCATTAATTATCCAATTTGTTAGATGGAAGATTTTTGTTTTTTTAGCTAGATCGGTAGTTCCTAATAATATTAGTTCTTCATTTTCATTTAAACCTTTTTTGGTTAAATTCAATGAGCCAATTATAAATTTGCGATACGTATTACTTTCAATAACAAAACATTTACTATGAAAAAGCTTGCCAGCCCTAACAAGAAAAATACCACTATCATGTGAACAAAATTTATGTATTTTTTGAGATAATTTTTCATATTTTTCTTTAATAGTTATATCTGAGTAAAAACAACTTGAAGAACTGTCAGTGAATATTTTTAATACTGGACATGATCGATTATCTTTATACTTTTTAAGATATTTAATTAAATCTTCAATAACATCCAGATCAATGTAAGCTGATATAATAATAATTCGTCTAATTGAACCTTGAATATCCAATAAATCATGGAGTTCAATATTTTTGTTATTATTGAGTTTTAAAGAAACTAATTCCATTATATACTTACTATGTTTATTTTGTTCTAAAATTGCATTGTTCGCTAATGTCTATTATTATCAGCTT
>JAMOQG010000100.1 GCA_027064135.1 Peptostreptococcaceae bacterium
ACAACTGGAATTAAATATTTATTACCTAAAGTAAAATATGTTAAAAACCAGCAGTTGAGTATGTTTAAACGTTCAAATATAGAGAAGTATACACCATTAGCTAGTTGATTTTGGGGAAACTTAAATTGGCTATATCTTGACAATGATGGGTAAATATATTATAATTTTATAAATTACATTGAAGAGACTGAAATATGCGATTTTATTTAAAGAGAGTCAATGATGGTGAAATATTGACAATAAAAGTATATGGATAACAACTCTGAGTATTTAATCTGAATTAGTAGGATTAAACGGATGACAAACCGTTATTTGTGAGATATCTTTTTAAGATAATTAGGGTGGTACCACGACATTTCGTCCCTTGACGAAGTGTCGTTTTTTTGTATATGAGATGAGGTGGAGAATGATTGATGTAAAAGATTTATTTGAAAAAAGAGAAGATTTTATAGGAAAAGAAATTAAAATTAGTGGATGGATTAGAAAATCAAGAGGTTCTAAAAATGTTGCGTTTATTGAATTAAATGATGGAACATATTTTGAAAATTTACAAGTAATTGCTTCAAATGATTTAGAGAATTTTGATGATATTAAAAAGTATTCAATTTCAGCAGCAATTGAAGTTGAAGGTAAATTAATTGAAACTCCTAAAATGAAACAACCATTTGAATTACAGGCTGAAAAAGTAACTTTACTTGCTGATTCTGCAAGTGATTACCCATTACAAAATAAAAGACATACTTTTGAATATTTAAGAGAAATTGCTCATTTAAGACCAAGAAGCAATACGTTTTCAGCTGTATTTAGAGTAAGATCATTAGCTGCATATGCCGTACACGAATTTTTTCAAAACAGAGGATATGTATATGCACATACTCCTATAATTACAGGTAGTGATGCTGAAGGTGCTGGGGATATGTTTAGAGTAACTACTTTAAATTTAGATAATGTTCCAAAAACAGAAGAAGGAAAAATTGATGTATCAAAAGATTTCTTTTCTAAAGAGACTAATCTTACTGTAAGTGGACAACTTGAAGCTGAAGTTTTTGCATTAGCATTTAAAAAAGTTTATACTTTTGGTCCAACTTTTAGATCAGAGAACTCGAATACTGCAAGACATGCATCTGAATTTTGGATGATTGAACCTGAAGTTGCATTTGCAGATATAAATGACAATATGGATATTGTAGAAGATATGGTTAAATACATTATTAATTATGTAATGAAAACTGCAAAACCAGAATTAGAATTTTTCAACAGTTTTATTGATAAAACTTTATTAGAAAGACTTAATAATGTTGTTAGCAATGAATTTGCTAAGATTACTTATACTGAAGCAATTGAATTATTACAAAAATCAGATAAGAAATTTGAATATCCTGTAGAATGGGGTGTAGATTTACAAACTGAACATGAAAGATATATTACTGAAGAAATTTATAAAAAACCAGTATTTGTAATTGATTATCCTAGAGATATTAAAGCATTTTATATGAGAGATAATGAAGATAATAAAACTGTTGCTGCTATGGATTTATTAGTGCCAGGAGTTGGTGAAATTGTTGGAGGATCTCAAAGAGAAGAAAGACATGATATTTTAGTCGCTAAAATGGATGAATTAGGATTAGATAAAGAACAATATTGGTGGTATTTAGAATTAAGAAAATATGGCGGAGTTAAGCATTCTGGTTTTGGTTTAGGATTTGAGAGAATGATTATGTACTTAACTGGTATGAAAAACATTAGAGATGTTGTTGCTTTCCCAAGAACACCTGGAAATGCAGAATTTTAATATCAAAGTAAGATGTATCATGCATCTTACTTTTTTGATATAATAAGTAATAAAAAAAATTACAAAATAATTTTAAAGCTTGTTTATTATTTTGAATTGCTATAAAATAACGAAGTAGATGTTAAGTTTAAATAGGGGGGAATAATGATTAATAATAGTACAATTATGGAATCGATGAGTATTAAACTAGATGGTGAATTACCAGAGTATCCAGCTTTTGATAAAAAGTATAGAAGAGCTCCTAAAAGAGAGTTTAATTTATCACAAAGTGAAACGGAAATTGCACTTAAAAATGCATTGAGATATGTACCTGAAGAGTGGCATGAGATATTAGCTCCTGAGTTTTTAGAGGAATTAACAACAAGAGGAAGAATATATGGCTATAGATTTAGACCACAAGGTGAATTACGTGGAAAACCATATGAAGAATATAAGGGAAATTGTGTTCAAGGAAAAGCAATTCAAGTAATGATAGATAATAATCTTGATTTTGATATTGCTTTATACCCTTATGAATTAGTTACTTATGGCGAAACTGGACAAGTTTGCCAAAATTGGATGCAATATAGAGTTATTATGAAATATTTAGAGCAAATTAATGAAAATCAGACTTTGGCTGTTTTATCAGGTCATCCACTTGGACTTTTTAGATCTAAACCTGATGCTCCAAGAGTAATATTAAGTAATTCATTAATGATTGGAATGTATGATAATCATGAAACATGGCATAAAGCTACTGCTATGGGAGTTGCTAACTATGGACAAATGACTGCTGGTGGATGGATGTATATTGGGCCGCAAGGTATTGTCCATGGAACTTTTAATACTGTATTAAATGCTGGAAGATTAAAATTTGGTATTAAAGATGATGAAGATTTAAAAGGATTCTTATTTGTAACTAGTGGTCTTGGCGGTATGAGTGGTGCTCAAGGTAAAGCTATTAACATTGCAAATGGTGTAGGAATAATTGCTGAAGTTGATGAATCTAGAATTATTACAAGATATGAACAAAATTGGATTGATTCTTATTTTGATGATCCTGCAAAATGTGTTGCAGAAGCAAATGAATATATGAAAAAAGGTGAAGGAAGAGCTATTGGATTCCTTGGTAATATAGTTGATCTTTTAGAATATTTAGATGATAATGATGTAACAGTTCATTTACTTTCAGATCAAACATCTTGTCATGCTGTTTATGAAGGTGGATATTGTCCACAAGGAATAACTTTTGAAGAAAGAACTGAATTATTAGCTAATGATAAAGAAAAATTTATTGAATTAGTAGATAAATCATTAATTAAGCAGTTTGAAATAATAAAAAGTCTTGATAAAAAAGGTGCTTATTTCTTTGATTATGGGAATAGTTTTATGAAAGCTGTATTAGATGCAGGTGCTTTAGAAATTGGAGCTAATGGAAAAGATGAAACTGAAGGTTTTATTTTCCCATCTTATGTTGAAGATATTATGGGACCAATGCTTTTTGATTATGGATATGGACCTTTTAGATGGGTTTGTGTTAGTGGAAAAGAAGAAGATTTAATTAAAACTGATAAGGCTGCAATGAGCTGTATTGATCCGAATAGAAGACCCCAAGATAGAGATAACTATGTTTGGGTTAGAGATGCTATGAAAAATAAATTAGTAGTTGGAACACAAGCAAGAATATTATATCAAGACGCAATGGGTAGAAGAGATATTGCTTTAAAATTCAATCAAATGGTAAGAGATGGTGAAGTTGGTCCAATTATGCTTGGAAGAGATCATCATGATACAGGTGGAACAGATTCTCCATTTAGAGAAACTGCAAATATTTATGATGGGTCAAGAGTTATGGCTGATATGGCAACACACTGTTTTGCTGGAAATGCTGCTCGAGGAATGACTATGGTATCGCTTCATAATGGTGGTGGAGTTGGTATTGGTAAAGTAATTAATGGTGGTTTTGGATTAGTTTTAGATGGCTCTGAAAGAGTTGATGAGATAATTAATTCAGCAATACCTTGGGATGTTATGGTTGGTGTTTCTAGAAGATCATGGGCAAGAAATGAGCATTCTATTGAAACAGCAGTTAAATATAATAATGATAATAAAGATACAGATCATATTACTATACCATATGTAGCAGACGACAAATTGGTTGCCGATCTAGTTGGAAAATTTTTTAAATAAAGGAGAATTAATAGAATGTCTAATCAAATAGTGGAATGTGTTCCTAATTTTTCAGAGGGTAGAGATTTAGAAAAAATTGAAAAAATATTGGATTGTTTTAGAGCTAAAGAGGGCGTTAAGTTATTAGATTATAGTTCTGATAAAGATCATAATAGATCTGTAGTTACTTTAGTAGGAGAACCTGAAAAAATTAAAAATGCCGTTGTTGAAGCAATGGGAGTTGCTAAAGATTTAATTGATTTAACAAAACATGATGGACAACATCCAAGAATGGGTGCAACAGACGTAGTACCATTCGTTCCTATTGACAATATCACTGTAGCTGAATGTGTTGAACTTGCAAAAGAAACAGCTGCACTTGCGTATGAGAAGCATGGAATACCAGTGTTTTTATATGAATTAGCAGCATCAGCACCACATAGATCTAATTTATCTAAAATAAGAAAAGGACAATTTGAAGGTATGGCTGAAAAAATGACAGATCCTGATTGGAAACCAGATTTTGGAACTACAATTCATCCAACTGCTGGTGTTACTGCTATTGGTGCTAGACCATTCCTTGTTGCTTATAATGTTATTTTAAATACTGATAATTTAGAAATTGCTACAAAAATTGGAAAAGCTGTTAGACATTTATCTGGTGGATTAAGATATTGTAAAGCTATGGGTGTAACTATGGAAGATAGAGGTCTTGTACAAGTATCAATGAACCTTACTAATTTTGAAAAAACACCTATTTATAGAGCATTTGAATTAATAAGAATAGAAGCTAAAAGATATGGTGTTACTGTTGTTGGAAGTGAAGTAATCGGAATGGTTCCTATGAAAGCTTTAATTGATACTGCTGAGTATTATTTAGGAATTGAAGATTTTTCAATGAATCAAGTTTTAGAAAAAAGAATGATGGAATAAAAATGGAAAAATTATTAATTAAAAATGCCAATCAAATAATTACTTGTAAATCAGAAGGCGCCAAAAAAGGTAAAGAAATGAATGATTTATCAATTATTGAAAACGGTTCTATTTATATTGAAGATGGAATAATTAAAAAAATTGGTAATTTTGATGAATTAAAGCAATTTGAAGAAAATGCAACTGTAATTGATGCAAGAAATAAAGTTGTTTTACCTGGTTTTATTGATTCTCATACTCATTTTGTTTTTGGTGGTTATAGAGATGATGAATATTCATGGAGATTAGCTGGAATGGATTATATGGAAATTATGAACCGTGGCGGCGGAATAGCAAAATCAGTAAACCAAACAAGAGAAGCTTCAAAAGAAAAATTATTTAATGATGGAATTCAAAGATTAAATTCATTTGCTAATTTTGGAGTAACAACTGTTGAAGGGAAAAGCGGTTATGGTCTTGATTTTGAAACTGAGATTAAACAGCTTGAAGTTATGAAAGAATTAAATGAAGTTCATTCTTTAGATATTGTAAGTACTTTTTTAGGTGCGCATTCTGTACCAACAGAATATAAAAGACATTCAAGAGAATATATTGATTATATTATTAAAGAAGTTTTACCAGTTGTAAAAGAAAAAGATTTAGCTGAATTTTGTGATATATTTACTGAAAAGAATGTATTTTCAGTTGAAGATTCAAAAAAATTATTAAATAGTGCAAAAGAAATGGGTTTTAAACTTAAAATACATGCTGATGAAATTGTTAGAATTGGTGGAACGGAATTAGCTGCTGAATTGGAAGCAACTTCTGCAGATCATTTACTAAAGGCTTCTGATGAAGGTTTAAAAATGTTAAGAGATAATAATGTTGTTGCAACTCTTTTACCTGCTACTGCATTTTCATTACAAGAAGATTATGCAAGAGCAAGATATATTATTGATAATGGCGGAGCGGTTGCAGTTGCAAGTGATTTTAATCCGGGGAGTTGTCATACAGAATCAATACCATTATTAATAGCTTTATCAACAATTAAAATGAAAATGACAATTGAAGAGACAATAAATGCACTAACTATTAATGCAGCTAAAGCAATAGGAAGAGAAAAAACAATTGGTAGTATTGAGATCGGTAAAAAAGCAGATATTGTAATTCATAATTGTCCATCTTATAAATTTTTAGCATATCATATAGCTGTAAATTTAGTTGAAAAAGTAATAAAAAATGGTAAAATAATACTGGATAAAGAAGTTATAGGAGCTCTATAAGGAGGAAACAATGTTAGGTGATATGTATTTAAAAGAATTTCTAGAAAAGACTGCTTCAAAAGAGCCAGTTCCAGGTGGAGGCTCAGTTGCTGCTTTATCAAGTGCATTGTCAGCTTCTTTGGCTGCAATGGTTGCAAATTTAACAATAGGTAAAAAAAATTATGAAGAAGTAAGCGATGAAATGGTAGAAATTGTAGAAGAGTTGAATTTAAGAAGAAGAGAATTTGTTCAATTAATAGATAAAGATGCAAATTCGTTTGATTCGGTATTACAAGCTTTTAAAATGCCTAAAGGGAATGATGAAGAAAAACAATTAAGAACAGAAGCAATTCAAGATGGAATGAAATATGCTGCTAAAGTTCCGCTGGGTGTTGCTATTGATACATCAAAATTATTTGAGTATATAGAAATAGTAGTTAAGAGCGGGAATAAAAATGCGGTTACTGATGGTCTTGTTGCAGCTATGATGGCTAGAACTGCTATTAAAAGTGCTCTTTATAATGTGAAAATCAATCTTTCTTCAATAAAAGACGAAAGTTTTGTTGATGAAATGAAACAACAAGTTGAAGAACTTGAAAACTTTGCTGACAGAAGAGAAGAAGAAATACTTAAATTAGTTGAGTTTTAATTAATAAAAAAGGAGCGAAAGCTCTTTTTTTAAAAGAAAAACGCAAACGCTTGCATTTTGGAGGAAAAATGAATAAAAAAATAAAAATAGGAAATAAATATCCTACTGATTTAGGCTTTGGTTGTTGGCAGTTATCAGGAAAAGATTCATGGTCAAATTTTGATGAGAAAGAAATGATTAAAACTGTTGAAACAGCGATAGATAAAGGTATTAACTTTTTTGACGTTGCACCTGTATATGGTCTAGGTAATGCTGAAAGCTTATTAGGAAAAATAGTTAAAAATAAAAGAAAAGATATTATTATTGCAAGTAAATGTGGTCTTATATGGGATGAAAAAAATAATGTAACAAATAATTTAACAAGCAAAAGTCTTAATAGGGAAATAGATGAATCTTTAAAAAGACTTAATACTGATTATATTGATTTGTATCAAATTCATTGGCCAGATCCAAATACAAATATTAAGGAAACAATTTCAGCTTTAGAAGATATTAAAAAACAAGGAAAAATTCTTGAAATTGGTGTTTCAAATTTTTCAGTAGATTTATTAAAAGAAGCTATGAAATTTGGAAATATAAAAACATTTCAAGGGCTTTATAATATGATTGAAAGAAATGCAAGTTCATATCACAATATTGAATTAGGTTATAAAGCTGAAAATGAAATTTTTACTTTTTTAAAAGAAAACAATATGGAATTTCTTCCATATAGTCCATTAATGCAAGGTTTACTTTCAGGAAAATTTAATAAAGAAAATAATTTCAATAAAATAGATGTTAGGAATTCAAATCCTGAATTAAATAATGAAAAATTATATATGAATTTAGAAAAAATCGAAAAAATTAAATTAATTACAAAAGATCTAAATATGCCATTAAGTGCTATTGCAATTAAATATATTTTAGAAAAAAGTCCAACAATGTCAGTAATTGCTGGAGCGTCAAATGTTAATCAATTAGAAGAGCATTTACAATATGAAAACACAAAACTATCAAAAGAAATCATTAAGGAACTAGACAATTTATAATTTCACACTTTTTTCATATTTATTACATCTTTCTAATTTATTTAAGTTGTATTATTAAATCATAGAAGAAAAGGAAGTGATAATATGAAAAAAGTTATAAGCTTAATTGGATTAAGTATGATGTTGTTATTAGTAATGGTACCTATGAGTTTCGCAGATGAGAAAGCACCTAATGTAGACAAAGAAGAAAGATTATTAAAAGCACATGAAAGAAATATTAAACTTTTCACGAACTATGATTCAGAAGATCTTGATGAATATCTTAATTTATTTGATAATCATGAAGCTGTACATGTAAGCATTACTGAAGTAAGAGAGGAATTAAAAGCGTTAAGAGAAGAAAATAATGGTTTTAGTAGAGAAGAAGCAAAAGATTATAGAAAAGAGCTTGGCGATAAAGTTAAAAATGAAGAGATTACAAGAGAAGAAGCACAAGCGATGTTTGAGGAATTCACTGGAATTACTAAAGAAGAAGCAATGAACAGAAAAGAAGGAAATTTAACATTTAAAGATGAATTAGAAGCTCTTAAAGTTAAACTTGAAGCAAATAAAGAAGCAAGGAAATTAGTAAAGGGAAATATATTTGATCAAATGTTGGAAAATAATGATAATGAAGTAAATAGTTTATTAAATGAACTTCTTAATTTACAAAGTGAGCATCTTGGATATGATTATGAGAAATTAGAAATCTTAAATAGAATGCTAAATGAGCATTTAAATTAATAAAATAATATTTTACAAAAACCCACTTTCAAAGTGGTTTTTTGTTTACATATATATTGAAATATTATACAATAGTGAAGGAGAAAAGGAGTTGATTATGCTAGGATTAGTAGTAGCAATGCAAGAAGAAATGGAATTATTATTAATGAACCTTCATCAAGATGTATTTGAAAAAACTGACGATGTTTATTGTGAATATAAATTTAATTTGGATGGTAAAAATATAGTTGGAATAATATCAGGAGTTGGTAAAATTAAAGCTAGTGCCGCAACTGAACATTTACTTTCTAATTATGAAATTTCAAAAGTTCTAAATTTTGGAATGGCTGGTGGTATTGATAAAAGTGCTGAAATTAGTGAAGTTATTAATATTGTTAAAAGTTATGATAACGATGAAGATTTATCTGCATTTGGTCATGATAAAGTAGCGAGAGAGTTAGTTGAATTAAAAAATTCAAAATTAAAAAAAGGTATATGCGTAACAGGTGATAAATTTGTTAATGACTATAATGAATCAAAATATATTAATGAAAAATATGATGCTATTTGTTATGAAATGGAGTTATCTGCAATATCGATGGTTTGCAATATGCATAAAATTCCAGTAATTTCATTAAAATATATTTCAGATAAAGCAGATGAAAATGCAGAATTTGATTTTGAAGATTCTTTAAAAAAAGCTACATTAAGTTTTAGTAAGTTTTTGGTTGATACGATAAATGAGCTGTAGGGAGTAGTTATGAAACGTAAAATTATTGGAGACAGTAGTACAGATTTAAATAAAAGTTTAAGGGAAAATTTTAAAATTGATAAAACCTGACTGCACACTTTTGACTTCAGTCATGAGTTAAGTCAGAAAAAAAGTTTCTTTTTTTAAAATATTATAAAATAAAACCTTTACAAAAAACCAGTTCTGAACTGGTTTTTTAAGCACATCCATGATATAATAAAACATATAAGAAGAGTTTATTATAATTAATAAAGGAGAGGTGATTTTATGAAAAAAACTAAAAAAAGAATAAAAACACCCACATATATATTAACGCTAAAATTAAAAACAAATGCATATGAAGAAGCAAT
>JAMOQG010000101.1 GCA_027064135.1 Peptostreptococcaceae bacterium
TATTCCTACTATAATTATATCACATGATTTTCACAAAAACAAGGAAAAAAGCCTATTTTTCAAGACTTTTTTCAATATATTTTCATTATTTTTTATTTGAGTCGTATTATATTAGGAAGTTAACATTAAATCATTTGCTCTATCTGTATTATATTTAGCATATGATGTATAATTTTCTCCTTGTTTAAATCCAAGATATGCTAAGTTATTATTCTTTTTAGATATTATTAATTCTTTTAAAATATCTTCTTGAGTTAAAATAGGTATTTCTAAAATTTTACCTAATGATTTATCATAATTATTTTCAAATGGCAAAACAAGATCAAGTGGTGGTGTAAAAATATCAGTAAAAACTAAAATAACATTTTTATCTTTAGAAAGTTCTTTTGCAAGTTTTACACTAAATGATGTTTTACCTGAATTAGGGTTACCCCATATTGTAATAGTTTTACTCATTAATAAACACCTCTGATTCAGTTTCAATTTCATTATTTATTAATTCTTTTTGTTTCTTTAAAAATTCCAATTTATTTTCTTCTTTTCCACGATAAACAAATGCTAAATGAATTTTTCCATTTGCTTCAATATCTGAAAGTAATATTGCTTGTTTTTCTGAAACTTTTAAAGTTACTGTAGATGGAAGTTCTTTTTCTTCCATATTCTCTACTTCTACTTGATTGTTATCATAACCAGATCCTAATGTTACTGCTAATACTTCAACAAATTTTAATTCAATTGGTGATAGTGTTTCTCTTTTATCTCCATAATCAACTGCATATACAGAAACAATGTCATTCTTTTTTAGTTTGCCTGATAGTCCATTTGCAAATGATTTAATTGAAATAGAAATAGCTCTTTCATTACCATTAAAATTTTCTAAATATTCATATTCTGCTAATGGTTTGTCAGATATTTTAGCTGGTAAGAGATAATCACTTTTTAATATATCTACTTTTGCATAAGTGCCTATTACAGTTTCCATATTTTTAATTACTTCATTCGGTAAGTTATATCCACCTACTTCAATTATTTCCAAATTCTTCTTAGTTATTTCTTCTCCTGTTTTAATATCATTTTTAACTCTTACAATTTCTACTTTATTTGAAATTGCATCGTTAAACATTGGTACCATTGCAAAAGAAATAAAAAGAGATAGTAAAATACTTACTATCCCAAGAAATGCTCTATTTTTAATTATTTTTTTCAAGTTTATACTCCTTAATTTTTATTAAAACTTTATTATTATATCTGCTGAATACACCAGTAAAAATTTTATTTCTACATACTATAATCCATACATATACTAACCTATCAATTATTTCAATCCAAAATAATTATTATATATTTGTTTTATACTATCAATTTTTTTCATAAATATTTCAACTAAATATGGATCAAAATGATTACCACTTGATTCTTTTATTATTTTAACTGATTTTTCAAAACTAAATGCTTTTTTATATACTCTTGCTGAAGATAACGCATCAAAAACATCTGCTATTGCTACTATTCTTGCGGAAATTGGAATATCTTTCCCAATTAGCCCTTCCGGATAACCACTACCATCCCATTTTTCATGATGTGACCTTGCAATTTCTGAAGCTGTTTTGTAATAATCTCGTTCAAATATGCGTAACCCTTCTCCCAATTCATTAAATACCTTATAACCTAATTCAGAATGTGATTTCATTATTTCAAATTCTTCTTCAGTTAATTTTCCAGGTTTATTTAAAATATTATCCGGAATTCCAATTTTACCAATATCATGTGAAGATGTATTTCTTTCTATGTCATTAATAAAATTTCTATTAATTTCATAATCAGGCAAATGATTCTCTTGTAAGCCTTTAGCAATAATTGTAGCATATTCTGTTACTCTCTTTATATGATCACCTGTTTCATCGTCTTTCGCTTCCACCAATTGTGCAAAAGCAAAAGTCATTCCAGAGAAAATTATTTTTATTAAATATGCACTATTAAAATAACCTGCAATATCATATGTTATTTTATTCGCTAACCTCAACGATTCTTCTGTAAAATTATTTTTTTTCATCGAACTAAAAAACAAAAAACCAAATACAGAATCTTTTAAAATTAATGGTACAACCATATTAGAAAGTACTCCTTCTTCTTCTAACAGTTGAAGAGTTTTACTTTCTGGTTTTGTTTTTAACATTCCTGCCAAATCATTTTCAATTATTGCATTTCTTGATTTAATAATTTCATTTAACGAAGTTTCACTAATATTAACTTCATATCCTATATCTAGCATAAATTCTGTATATCTTGCACTTCCGTATTCAGAAATTATTTTCCCTCTTTTATAATCTACAAATGCAATACAAATTCTATCTATATTTAACAAATCTTTAATATAATTAAATAGCTCATCTATAATTTCATCTAATACGTAACCACTAGCAGAAATAGCTTTAACGTCATCTATAATTTTTTGCTCTCGCATAATATCTTCTACTAAATTCTTTATTTCATATTCTTCCTGATATTTAAATTTGAAATTTGAAAGTTTCTCAATATCGTAATCATGACTTTCAAGTAATTTAAAACTTTTAACTATATATTTAAAATCTTTTTTATTAACTCTTATTATTGTATTCAGTAAATTAAAAACTATAAGTAAAATACAAAAAACTCCTAAAACATTTAAAACAAAAAAGATATTATATAAATACTCTTTATACACATTTATTAACTCATAAGTTGATTGTAGTTCGCTATTTATTTTTTTAATTTCTTCCTTAATCTTATATAAATAAACATCATCACCATCTTTTAAATCTTTAATATAATCATTTATCAATAATTCGATTTCTGAATTTGATTTTTCTAATTTGCTTATATTAAAATCTAATGCCAATTCATATTTATTATCAATAACATATACAAGTTCATTAACATTTTTTAAATATTCTTTTAGTCTAATTATGTTTAAATCTAGCAACTCTATTTCATTTTCTAAATTTAATAATTGCCTATTATAAGCATCTTTAAATTCGTTTTGATTTTCAATTGAAACATTTGCCAAAATTTTTTTTCCAATAATCATATCACTTAAAACTACTGTTTCGTTTTCAATATTTAAAACATTTTTTTCAAAATCTACTATTTGATTAGTAGTTTCATTAAAATAATTATTTCTATGTACTACAAGAATCACATTAAGCACAAAAAATAGCATTAAAACAATAAGTAGACTTACCATCAATTTTATAATTTTTCCTTTTAAAGTAATAAGATCACCTCTCATGTCAAGCGAAGTTTTGCAACAGTCTTTAACTATTTATTTTTCTTATTTTGCATTAGTCAATTGCACATTGTTCAAGCCAAACCCATCAATATTTTCAAATTAATTAAAATTAAAAATCTATTTTGAAAGGATAGCTATTATTTGATCTAATATTTCAAACAATCTTTTTGATAATCTTTTTCCTTCTTCGATAGAATTTTTAGCAAGATTTCTATCATCATTATCTATTGCATTAAATATGGTTTTACCTAAAGCATGAAATTTCTCATGAGCAGGTTTAATCTCTTTCCATAAATCTAAAACCTCTGGTTTATCCAAATTTAATGCAAAATAAAATTGTCCAAATGCACATTTTTTATCACTAAGTTGAAGTGGTTGTTTTTCCCACGACTCTATTGAATTTGACATTTTATTAAGCCAATCGGCATGAGATACTTTAGCCATATTAAGTTTTTCTATAATTAAACTATTTGATAATGGATGTGCACTTTCCTTAGTTATTTTCATTTGTTTTTCAACAATTAAAAGCATGCTTTCATCTATTTCATTAATTATTTTTGACATTTCTATACTTTTTTCAGCATCGTTATGAATATCAATTGTTCTATCATTTAAGTTTTCAGCATCATTGGCCGAAGTTACCATTGCTTGATTTATTTCTTCAACTGATAATTGTATACTAATGATTTCTTTAGAAACAGTTTCAATAGCATTTTTTGCTATTATTAATTTTTCAGTATTTTCATCCGTTAAAATACTAACATGTTCTAATTTACTACTCATTTGATCAGTTGATTTAATTGTATGCTCCATACTTTCTTTACCTTCTGATGTTGAAACTTTTATTTTTGAAACTAAATCTTTCATATCATTTAAACCATCTTTTGTTCCTTCAGCTAATTTTCTTATTTCTTCTGCAACTACTGCAAAACCTTTGCCATGTTCTCCTGCTCTTGCTGCTTCAATAGATGCATTTAAAGCAAGTAAATTAGTTTGTGCAGCAATATTTTCTACTGTTTCTACAATACTGCTTACGCCATTTGCTAAATTTAATAAATCATTTATTTTTTCGTTCATCTCATGTGTATTAATAATTACTTGTTCTCTAAGTTTATTTACTTCACCAAGTTCGTCTAAATTTTCTTTGTTTTTATTAACAATATCAATAGTAGTATCAGATAATTCTTTAAGAGTTGTTGAAGTAACGGTCACAACTTCATTTACTGTCGCCATACCTGCAGTTGTTTCTTCAACAATTGCTAAATTTGATTCACTTATCACAGATAATTCTTGTGCTAGATTAACTAAACTTTCCGACGAAAAATTTATTTGTACATAAAATTCACTCAACTCTACTATGTTATCTAATAATTCATTTGTGCTATCTGCCATAACTTTTTCTGAAGCTAATAACTTTTCAAAATATTCTTTCAATCTTTTATGAATGCCATACTCTACATTTGGTAAATTTATATCTTCTCCATTAAAAATCCTATCTAGCACTAAAATCATATTTTCCATTTCATAGCACGGCTTTTTTTTGATAAATATCATAGTCCATCTCCTTTAATTATACTACTTACAATAATAACTCCTGACTTCAATTTTGAACCAGTTTCACGTATTAATAACACATTTTTTAAGCATTATTGAGATGTTGTAATCAGATATAGACTATTTAGTAGGTATATATCTCAATATGTTACTTATAACATATCACTTCTAATGTTTCATTTCAATTAAATAATATATTAACAATCTTCACTTTATTTTCATTGTACCAATTAATATTAAGTGCATTTTTAATTATCCTTTCATACACATACTGAATAAGTAGGATATCTTTATTAACATAAAATTTTTGATATATGTTTTTTAATTTCAGCTATTATTTTAAAACTTTTTTCATTAAAATTTAAAAATTCACTTTTTTTATAAATCAATATTTTTTTGATAATCTCATTCTTTTCTCATAATTTTTCGATTCTATTTCAAGTTATATTCTATCCAAATAATATTTTTTCTTTTTTATACATTTTGTTTAAATCTAAATTAATATCATAGTAATAATATGTCCAATTGCCAAATAGAATACTAAAAGAATTTTTTTACATCATTTAAGTTCTAAGGAAAATGAACATGCTCCTATAAATTTAATATCACCACCTAGACCATTTTTGTTATTGCAATAACAAATGGTGATGATGATATCAAAATCAAACCTAAAATTAAATATAATATATTAATATTAATCAATCCTATTAAAATAATAATTATATGAATTTTATCAGGAATAATTCTATATTTATAATCAGAATAAGCAGAATATAATAATACTAAAACAAATAATATATTCTTAATCATTATCATTATATTTACCTACCTTTATTGTTGTTATTTCATCTATATTTTCATTTCCAATCTCATATTTATACATATAATTCTTTTGTTTTAATGAATATTCAAGTAAAAAACCAACTTGATCTACTACTGAAATATTATTATAATCTTTTGTAAGCATTAGAATAGTTCCTGAAATTGTTGTTAAAATAAATACCACTGATATCACTGTGTTT
The DNA here is from genome assembly GCA_027064135.1 of Peptostreptococcaceae bacterium. Lineage (GTDB taxonomy): Bacteria > Bacillota > Clostridia > Peptostreptococcales > Acidaminobacteraceae > HSG29. The sequence goes on from JAMOQG010000101.1 coordinate 5,845, forward strand.
TTAGTTATTAAATAAATAATAATATCTATTATTCCAAAAACAATACTTGAAATAATAGATTTTATTAATTCTTCTTTTCCGAAACCATTAAATATTTCACTTTTAAGTTTTAAACCTCTTGGTATATATAATTTTTTTGTGTTTTCCATATTCACACCTTTACATATAATAAACAAACATTATATCTTTTATAACATAACTTAATTCTGCCAAAATATAAAAAATTAAAACATTTCTTATTTTTTTCTTATATGATTTTTCTTCATCTTCATTTGATGACATCATTACAAATGAATAAACTATTCGCATTAATGTTCCTGCTCTAATAAAAATCAAAAAAGCATCTGATAACTCTTTGATTATTTCCATTATAGTTCCAATTCATCTTCATCAGTTATGCTTATTTCAGAAAGTTTTTTTAATGCTCTATCTAAGTTTTTAAGATTAAAAAGCATTACAAAATCTGAATATAATAATATTTCTGGTCTTGAATCTTCACCATATTGTTCAAAAGTATTGTGAGTTTCTTTAGGTAAATCATTTTCTAATTTATTAAATACGCTATCTCTTTCTTCTTTAGTTTCAAATTCAACATATACAACTAATTCACTACTTGATAAATATTCATCATACATACTAATGGTTTCTAAACTCATATCTTCAATTTGAGGTTTTTCTAAATAAATTTCTATATCTTTTTTTATATCTGATAATATTTTACTTGCTTTTATTTTATTATAATTTATTAGATATTCTGTTTTATAATAAAACTCAGATAATATTTGTTTATCTGATTCTTTTTTTATTTGAATCAAGTGATATGTTACATCTAAATCCTCATCACTATAATTGCTTAGTATTTTAATATATAATTCTTGCATAATCCCACTCCTTATAAATGCTATTTTCTAAATATTGTTTTTCCCATTTGATATATCCTAGCTGTTGAATATATTTTGTTTGTCATCCCCCCCTGACCAGTTGATACTATTAAGAATTCCTGTAAAAACTTTGGTGTTCTTATTGCAAGTAAAAGTGCTCTACACATGTGCATTTAACATTAATGCTACTCCTAATTTTGCTAAAATAATCTGAACAAGTACTGCTAATGTACTTTGATAAAATTTTTGAATATAACTTTTAAATACACCGCCATCTCTATCCATAAGTCCTACACAAGCTAATGGAAGTCCAATTCTTAAAATAAGAATTTCTAGTCCTCTTGTTAAAAATTGAATATAAAGAACAAAAAAGCATATAAAAAATATCAGCGAGATTATTCCTGTAAATAGTCCAGCTGATGATATTCCTGTTATTACTGCTGAGAAATCAGTTTCCATTGATCCTGATATTAAAGTTACTATTTTCTCTGACATTTCTTGTATTATTTCTGCAAGCCATCCATACATAGTAGGAAATGAAATTGCTACTGCAAGTGCTCTTAAAAATCCAATAAATAATACTGAAGGTTCTGTATCTGCATCACCATCTGACCAAAGAATATATATATCAAATCCCTTTTTTAAAAACTTTAAAATAATAAGTGCTATTCCAAATGCAAAAAATATATCAAATATACTTCCCATTGCTTTAATACCAAGTAAAGTATCCATATATTTTTCTGAAAAAAGCACCATTGGAACAAGGCCTACTAATAATGTGTCTACATAAACTAATGCTCCAGATAATATTGCTGTAATAAGAAGCATAATTACTACTTCCATTTTTCCTCCTCTTTTCTATATTTATCCTTGAAAATTAAACATATCAATAATTCTTTGTTGAAGTTGTGGAAGTCCTACATCACCGATTAAAGCATAAAGTCCTGCCAAAATTAAAGCTCCCAGCACCGCGCTAACGAGCACTTTGATCGCTTTTCTGTACTTTTTTTGATTTTTCCATGATTTTTTCCATTTTATTTACCTCTCCTCATTTAGTTTATAAATAATATCCTGCAATTAAATTAATAATTGCACTCCCTAGCACCGCTCCTATTGTTGATACAATTGCTGTTGTTATACGATTATTCCATCTTTTTTGATCCTGTTCATCCGATCCACTTCTTCTAATGAAAAAGTATATTACTAAAAGTCCACCTACTATTGGTGCTATAAGCATAAGCCATGTTGTAACGTCAGTTATAAGTGCTTCAGTGCCAGTTGCCAATTTACTATCTCCAACCTTATCTGCAAAAGCATTTTGAGTATTTAAAAACAGTATTTGAATTGTCCAAAATACTGTTCTAAATATTTTTTTGAATTTTTGTTTTTGATTCATTTTTTATTCCTCTCATATAAATTTATTTTTCATATTTAAAATCTTTTTTATATTGATATTTTTTATTACTATAGCTTTCTTGCATTTCTATTTCTTTATGAAATTCCCATATATTCCAAAGTTCAAGTTTATCAGCTTCTTTTTTCTCCTCTCTTTTTAACTCCCGATATTGTCTAACCTTTCTGTTATGCTCCTTATCTCCAAGTGCAAAATAATTATTGAATTCCCAATGAATTAAATCAGGTGATTTTAAAATTACGGGATGTACTCTACTTGTTATTAAAATAAAGGGTCGGCTTATTAATTTAATTTCATCTACAGTTAACAATGCTCTATGAGTTAAATTTGTTGAGTGTGATGTTGATGGATTACTAAATTTTGCGTGTGAGCTACTAAGTGAATACGTGCTTACTGTGTAATTTCCTAATTTCTTACTTATTTCTTCTAAAGTATTTAAATCATCACTTTGAAGATATATCCAGTTTTCACAATTTCCTTTAACAATATTGGCTACTTCTTTACCATATACTTCATCTAATTGAGAAAATCCTTGGATAAATAAATTAAATCTAATTCCTCTACCACCTGCAACAGTTAATTTAGTTGCAAAATCTGGTATTTTAGTAAAATTACCAAATTCATCTAAAATAAAATTCACTCTATTTTTCAGTCTTCCTCCTCTATTGTCTGCTACATTAATAAGTGCCATATACATTTGATTAACGAATAAACTTGCAAGTGAATAATAAGTTCTTTTTTCATCAGGAAGAATAATAAATAATGCTATTTTTTTCTTGCTAATTACATTCATATCGAAATCACTTTTATTTGTCATTGAGTATATAAGTGGATTAGTAAATAATCTTAAAGTTGTAAGTGCTGATGTAAAAAAACTTCCTCTTGTTTTACTAGGTGCAACTTCTGAAATAGACAATAATCCTTTCGCTGGATGATCACTTGGAATTTTTTTAAGATAACTAGTAAGTGGCATTACACCATCTATTGTTTTACACATTTCAGCAATAAAGAAATATACATTAGTCATATTTTGAAATTTCCTGCTATTACCTTTTTTATTATCATAAACAACTGCTATTATAGATGCTGCTATTATAGACGCTTCGCCATTTGACCAAATCTTTTCACTATGACTATCTTCTGGAACTAAAGATGCTGTTAAATCCCAAGTGGCTTCAATTGCTTTAGGTATATTATCATTGTCTATGCTATCAATTACAGGCTGTAAAAAATTATAATTATTTGACTTTAATGGGTTTTTAAAATCAATAACTATCACTTCATAATTTAAATTTTTAAGATATTTTTCTGTATAATGATAAAGTTCTGCTTTTGGATCACTTATAATCATGCTTTCACCTGATAATCCAAGTACTCCTATGGTTTGTAAAACTATACTTCGTGTTTTACCACTTCTTGTTGCTCCTATACACAAAGTATGAACATCATCA
>JAMOQG010000102.1 GCA_027064135.1 Peptostreptococcaceae bacterium
GCTTAAAAAACCAGTTCAGAGCTGGTTTTTGTAAAGGTTTTATTTTATAATATTTTAAAAAAAGAAACTTTTTTTCTGACTTAACTCATGACTGAAGTCAAAAGTGTGCAGTCAGGTTTCATCAATATAAGTCTGAATAGGAAAGTTCATTTTATTTACCACTTTATATATTTCTTTAGCTAAATTAACTTCTAATTTTTTAATATATATTTCTTCATAAGTATCCGTTCTTATAATTGCAGATCCATTAAATGATATTTAATATCCTTTTCTATTATCTAATCCTAATTTTTTTACATATTTTTGCATTGCAAATGGTGATCTTCCAGAAGCTAATACCACTACTACACCGTTATCTTCTGCTTCTTTTAATGCTTTAATATTTTTATCTGTTATTTCTAAATTGTCGTTTAATAACGTATCATCTAAATCTATTGCCATTAGTTTAATATCCATATTTGCTCCTTTAACTATGATTTACAAAATTATATCATTTTATTGATAATATTGAAATGCTTTAGCTCTTTAAAAACAAATTTATCTCATAATTTAGTTAGGAGGCTAAATATATGGATGATTTCAGTTTACATTTAGGATATTATATACAAGAAATAGCTAGAAAGACTTCAGTTGAACTTAATAAACAAATGAAGGATTTAGATTTATCATATTCTCAATTTAGAGTTATTAACTGTTTAATGAAAAGAGGAGATTTATCTCAAAAAAATATAATTGAAGATATTGTTGTAAAACCTCCAACTTTAAGTGGACTCTTAGATTTATTAGAAAAAAAATCTTATATTGAAAAAAAGATTTCAAAATATGATAAAAGAATTAGATTAGTTGGTTTAACAGAAAACGGAAAAGAGATTTGGGAAAAATCATGGAAAATTGTTATGAATTTTGAAAAAAATACAACTGACCATATACCATCTAAATTTAAAAAAGAAATTTTAATTTATTTAAAAGAAATGAATAATAAGATTTAAGGGGGACATATGTTTGAAAATAACAGAGAGTATGCAAAGGAACTTGATAAAAAAGATGAATTAAGAAAATTTCGTGAATATTTCTATTTAAAGCCTAATGAAATTTATATGGATGGTAATTCTTTAGGTCTTATGTCAAAACAATCCGAAAAAGCTGTTCACAGAATTTTAGAGGAATGGAAAGAATTAGGTATTAGAGGTTGGTTAGAAGCTAAAAAATCATGGTTTTATTATACTGATGAATTATCTAAAGATTTAGCTCCTATAGTTGGAGCCTCAGCAGATGAAGTTACTATTCATGCATCAACTACAATAAATATTCATAGTTTAATTAGTACTCTTTATAAACCTAATAAAAAGAAATATAAAATTTTAATAGATAATTTAAATTTTCCTACAGATAGATATGCTATTGAAAGTTTATTAAAATTAAAAAATTTAGATCCTGAAACTCATTTAGTAGTTATTGAAAGTGATAATGGTAATTTTCTTGATGAAAATAAAATTATTGAACAAATGGAATCTGATATTGCATTAATTTTGTTGCCTTCCGTTCTATATAGAAGTGGGCAATTATTGGATATCAAGAAATTAACTTATGAAGCTCATAAAAGAGATATTATTATTGGATTCGATTGTAGTCATTCAGCAGGTGTAGTAAATCATAAATTTTCAGAAAACAATGTGGATTTTGCAATGTGGTCAAATTATAAATATTTAAATAATGGACCAGGTGGATCAGCTGGATTATATTTAAATAAGAAATTTTTCAATTTAGAACCCGGTTTAGCCGGATGGT
>JAMOQG010000103.1 GCA_027064135.1 Peptostreptococcaceae bacterium
CTTTAATTCTTGTGGCACCAATAATGAAGAAGTGTTTAATACAACTGATTATATTTATGTTATAATAAATATAGGTAAACAGACAGATATACCAAATAGAGATAGTAAATTATTTAAAATTAATGGGAAATCGGAAACTGATTTAAGTGAAAATTTTAATTATGTAAATTCAATTTTAATAAAACAAGGACATCCTTTTAATTTAGCACTAGGACCATCAGATGAAATATTTACTTTTAAGGTTAAAGCAAAAAATATTAAGGATGTTTTAAGTAACTATAAAATTACCATAACCACAGATGAAACTCAAATATTATTAAAAAAATTTGAAGATACTGGTCTTGGAACTACCAATTCTTGGTGTTATACGAATGGAGTAAAGGATATAACAACAGAAACTGATTTTAGCAATGTAAAATTAGTTTTTATAAAATATACTTATAGTAGCCTTGATAATGGTTCTTTTAAAAGAAGTGGACAGCTTCATGATAAATTAACAGGAGAAAGTGATGATTTTAAAAATTCATTAAGTTGTTCTAGGGGTTTACGAGACGAACCAATAGGGGTATGGTATGCCGAATATTAGAAAGAAAAAACTCATAAATAATATCTTGTTAATAATAATTCTGCTGTCATTAATTTCTTGCAATAATAAAAATAAAAACAAAACATCAAATAGTATTGAAAAAATGAATGATGTGAAAAAATTAAATTTAATATTTAAAATTAAGCCATTTAAAAATAAAATTGTTTATAGATATATTGAAAATAGAAAAGATACCTTTATAAATCTTCTTGATAAAAAAACGAAAACTACAATAAAAATAGCTTACCCCAATAAAATACTTTCTAATATTGTTTTAAATAAAGATAAATATTATTTTTTAGAAGAAAATAAATTGGTAACCATAAATCCACAAAATGGAAATATTACCAAATTAACGGATATAAAATTAGCTAACAAAGTTAGTACTATTATGGGGGAAATAGTGGTTTTAACTACAGCTTATTGCTCTATTGATTAAGATAAACATTGATTTTTTAAAAGAAAATTTATTAGATGGTAAATCTTATAACATTTTAACTGGATTTTCATTGAATAAAAATAACTATTTTTATGTTTCTATTTGGAAAAATAATAGAAGAATTAATGATTATTGGTTAAAATTTGGTGAAAATATAAATAAAAACTATAAAAAATTAACATTTAGAGAATTTTCGTATAATATACATATATTATCAAATAATTTAGTTTTGATTGGTAATAAATTAATTAACCTATGAGGGGATTTATGAATTTTTTTAGAAACATATTTTTATTATTTTTAGCAATGCTTTTATTTAATTCTTGTGTTGGGGCAATAAAACCCGTTTCTAACTATGTAAGTTCTGGCAAAAATGGAGAGAGTAGAATTAGTATTAATGGTGCTATTGTAAGTAGTATTCATGATTTTAATGGAGATGATATGCGTATAATGGCATCATCTATATCTTATTGGAAAAAAATAGATAAAGACACTACTTATGAATTTTACATTGCTGGAGTAAGAAGAATAGAAGAAATTTATCATAATGGTCTTTTTTATCTTGATACTTTTACTTCTGCATACTTATCTCTTCCTATTATAGGCGGTAATTTAGGCTTCACAACAGGTTTAAAGTCAAAGAATTTTGATATTTATGCTTCACTGAAAGGAGATGCATTGATATATTTTCCTATTTTAGCAGATGATGGAGAAA
>JAMOQG010000104.1 GCA_027064135.1 Peptostreptococcaceae bacterium
TACAAAGCTGTAGAAAATATTACTTTAGGTCATGATTCAGATAAACAAAAAGACTGAATTTATAACAAAACAGAGTATCCAATAAATTACCTAGCGGCAATTTATTGACTATCTTCAGTCGTTATACAGACAAAGTATATGCTATAATAAATCTTAATAGTTTAGGAGTTCACCTAGTGGACTGAAGTCACAAGCAAGCTTTATGTTAGAAAAGAAATTAGTGCCTGAAAAGGTAGAACCATTTATTTATAGAAGAAAGGAAAAGGCTATGGTAATAAACAATAGTAAAAAGATTACATCTGATACAACTTGTAGATTCAGTCCTTGGACTGGATTCAAAATTTTGGTAACTGCTAGTTTGCTAACAGTTAATTTAAACATTTCTAATAACATAGAGGTGTACTCCTAAATTATTAAACTTGAAAAAGGAAAGGTTAAATTGATAATAAATATTGATAAAGAAGATATTTCATATACTTTTAAGAAGATTGAAATATTTTTATATGAATTATTAAAATTACCTGGCTTACTATTTTTTATATTTATATTTCCTCTTGTTTCTTTAATGGTTACAGAAGTTATTTCAATGAATATATTTATGCAAATTGGACTTCAAATACCAAATGAAATTTTTACAGGTGTTTTACTCGGAATAATTATTTTTGCTTCAACATCACTTTTTCCGGTTCAATTAAGAGTTTTAGACTTGCCAAGATTTGGTAGATTTAGTAAATTAAAATTTTTCATATCAATAATTATTTCATCATTAATAGTTAGCTATTTTATGAAAATATTAAATCTAAATCTAAATCTAGATTATAATAGCTTTTTAACATTAATAGAATTATTATCCATAGATATTACAAATATAAATATTGAATCAAATAATTTTTTACTTCAATACTTTTTAATTTTAGTAAAAATTCTACCAATTGCCTTAGCAACTGTTTATTTTATAAAGCTATTCATATTTACATTTATATCAAATATATTGTATTTTTTTATAAGTGCTACTCTTCTGCTACCACCAGTATAACAAGTACGAGGAGACCAATAATTTACCCTAGCGGGAAAATTATTGCTCACGACAGTCGTTGTATAAAAAGGGAAATAATTATGGAAGTGAAATTTAAGTTTGGTGATATGGTAAAAGATATTCAATCTAATGTGGAATCTGTAATATATAGGATAGATGGTGATATTGTAACAACAGATACAGCTTATGGCAATTATGGATATAACGGTGTCAATGTTGCCAATACTTATAATAATCCAGAAAAATATTTAATAAATTTAAAACGAAAAGATATAAAATTAGCTATAAAGATGCAATGTCATTATGCACTAAAAGATATGGAAAGAATAATTGGATTATATGAAAATAATGAAATAACTGAACAAGAAATGAATGATTTATTATTTGAGAATCATATTTTTAATATTAAATCTAAGTAAGCAATCTTTATACAACAAAACGTAGCAAACAAAAATATGTTACCCTAGCCGAAAAAAGCTTTGAGAACTACAAAAGTTTAGCTACCATTGTAGAACTTAAAATAGTACACAAACAGGTAACATATTTTTGTACTTAGCCGTTATACTCTCACAGCAGAGAATTTTAAAACTATTTAAATGGAGAAAAAATGATTAGTAGTAAAAAAAATATCATTTGGATTATTGTTAGTATTGTATTTATATATATTACATTAGTAAGTGGTGG
>JAMOQG010000105.1 GCA_027064135.1 Peptostreptococcaceae bacterium
AAATATCGATAATATTTTCCTCTATTTCATCCTTGACTGTATCTTTTGATTTTTTATTTAACGATTTAAAAGTTTTATATATTTTAAACAAAAAAACTATACCACCACACATTAAAAGTAAAAGTATTATTTTCATATTAATCCTCCAATAAAATCCTTAAAGGTATTTAAATTGTGAACAGGCAAAAAAGTCAACTTGTATTTAATAAATTTATTGTTCCATAAATAACTAATGAAAAGAATCTGCATTCACATATATAATTCCCTTATTATCAATTGTTTGTAGTTTACCAGAAAAGTAAAGCTGGTCCCCATATTCTTTAGCTAACAATTTGTTTTTGTCCTTATCATTTATACGTAATTTCCAGATTAAACCATTGTGTTCTAAATATACATAATAAACATCAATTGTGGTTTCTTTGGTAATTTTATGGTCAAGAGCTGAATCTTCTACCACATCAGATAAATCAACATCTGCCATCTTAGAAGCTGCCCTGCTTAGGATTAACAGCGTTAAATTTTGAGCAATTTTGCCCCAATCGGTTTTTATTTCTTTTTCCTTCTCTTTTGTAACTTTAATTATCTTTCCTGTCCACTCATCAGGCTTAAATTTTGATAATTGTGTAAAATAATTTTTTCTAAAATTAACAATATTATCTACATTTAAATCTGGCAAATTTATTTCTTTTAATGAATATCTATATGGACTTGAGGTTTGGATAATTTTATTTATAGCTTCTTTAAAATTATTTATTTTTTCATTAATTAAAATTAAATCATTATTTAATTTCTTTGTAAATTCTTTATCTTTATAATAGTAAATTAATGCTTTCTCAAAATCATTCTGTGAATGCTTATCTTTTAATTTTGGATATTTATTTATTAAAATACTATATGTGGATTTCATTTTATTTGTTACATCTTCAATATATTTTTCATATTCATTAATTAATTTTATTAATTTTACTAATCTATTTTTTGCATCTTCATTATCTAGTGATGTAATTTTGACATTCCAAATAGGATAATCTTCTTTAAAAAAATACACGTTATTTAAATTACCATTAAACTTAATTAAATCTCCTCTATTAAAAAAAGGGACTGTTCTTTTAATAATAGTATCGTTTAACGGTATTTGAATAATATATAAATGCCCTGCTATACAATCGCATATAATATCATTATCATTATTGTAAATATTATTTAATTTACATATCCAATTATTTAATGAATATGTTCTTGTTGCACGGCTTCTAAAAGGATTTTTTAAAGTTTTTATTTTTTCACGCATTATTCTTATCCTTTCCTTAAGGTAATTTTTCTCAGATTGATCAGAAGTATTATGTATTTTCCCATTATATTTCCTTATCTTATCTTCTAATTCAATAATTTTTGAACTTTCATCAGCCAAAATATAGTTTCTTACTTTTAACCAATTTAATTTATTATTTTCGAATTGCAATTGTTTTTTTGTAAACTGTTTATCGTCAATATATGTATTCATAATTATTTCATTTGGCTTTATTTCAACTCTAACATAACCTTGTGTTTTTCCTTCGTAAATAAGTGGCAATTTAATATGACGTTGTCCATTAAAGATAATTTCATTTTTACCTATTACATCATTAACACCTGGATCTTCATCCCAAAACTCAAAACTTATTAAATCTCCAATTGATATGCTAGTAACTGTACGAAAATTCTTTTTATAGTTG
>JAMOQG010000106.1 GCA_027064135.1 Peptostreptococcaceae bacterium
TGCTTAAAAAACCAGTTCAGAACTGGTTTTTGTAAAGGTTTTATTTTATAATATTTTAAAAAAAGAAACTTTTTTTCTGACTTAACTCATGACTGAAGTCAAAAGTGTGCAGTCAGGTTTCATCAATCTACAAAAAAGTGCTTAATTCCAGTAAATCATAGAATAAAACACTTAAAACAATCAATTCATATAATTTTCAATTATTTCTATAAATATCTTTCCATAACTATCATATTTTTTCTCTCCCACCCCTTTTATTTCCATAAAAGCCTCTTTTGTTACTGGTTTAAAATATGCCAATTCTTCAAAAGTATTGTTATGAAATATTACATATGGTGGTACCCCTCTTTTTTCAGCTATTTCTTTACGCTTAATTGTAAATAATTCAAATAAATCTTTATCATAATCATAATCTGTTTTACGTTTAACAGATGATTTCTTTTTATCTTTTATATTCACTCTTTCTTTTCTAATAAATATTTTTTCTTCACCTTTAAGTATTTTTCTAGAAGAAGCCGATAATTTCAAAACAGGATATTGATCTGTTGTCATTACAATATAACTTCTTGCAATTAAATTCATTATTAATTCTCTAAGTCCACCTTGTGAATAATCAGTAATAATTCCATAAGTAGAAACTTTATCTAAATTTCTACTAAGAATTTTTTTATCTTTTGAACCTCTTAATACTTGAATAATTACGTTAACACCAAATCTCTCTTTAGTTCTATATATACATGAAAGTATTTTTTGAGATTCGATAGTCATATCTACAAATTCAGAATCATTTAAACAATTTCCGCAATTATCACATTTATCTTTTTCTGTGTCTTCACCAAAATAATTTAATATTTCTTTTCTTAAGCAATTATTAGTATGACAAAAATTTACTAATTTCTGCAAATTTTCATTTTGTATTTTTCTTCTTTCTTCGTTCATAATGTTTTGTGAAATTATATATTTTTGTTTTACAATATCGGATGGTGAATACATAAGTAGACAATCGCTTTTCTTTCCATCTCTACCTGCTCGACCCGCTTCTTGATAATAACTCTCCATATTTTTTGGCATATTATAATGGATCACAAATCTTACATCCGGTTTATCTATTCCCATTCCAAATGCATTAGTTGCAACTATAATATTAATTTCATCAAACATGAATTTATCTTGAATTTCATTTCTGCTTTGAGTATCCATTCCACCATGATAATAATCTACTTTATATCCATCTTTTCTCAATTTATTACTTAAAGATTCCACTACTTTTCGCGTAGAACAGTAAATAATACCAGAACCTTCAGTAAATTTATTATTCAGATAATCTTTAAGATATCTATATTTATCACTCGGTTTTATAACTTTATAAAAAAGATTTTCTCTATCAAAACCTGTAATTAACTCATAAGGATTTTTTAACTCTAATAGTTTTTTTATTTCTTTAATCACATAATCAGTTGCAGTTGCAGTAAAAGCTGCAACAATTGGTCTTTTTTTAAGTTGAGATATAAAAATCGGAATGTTTTTATAACTAGGTCTAAAATCATGTCCCCATTGACTAATACAATGAGCTTCATCTACAGCAACTAAGGAAATATTAATTTTTTTACTAAGATTATAAAAATCATTTGATAAAAGTCTTTCAGGTGCCACATAAAGTAATTGATATTCATTATTTAATAATTCAGTAATTCTTTTATTTGTTTCACTATTTGTTAATGTACTGTTTAAATATGTTGCTTTAATTCCATTTTCAATTAATCCATCGACTTGATCTTTCATAAGCGCAATAAGAGGCGAAACAACAACTGTTACTCCATCTAAAATTAATGCAGGTAATTGGAAACATAAAGATTTTCCACCGCCTGTAGGCATAATGCCCATTACATCTCTTTCATCTAAAATATTTTCAATTATCTTTTCTTGTCCACTTTTAAAATTATCATATCCAAAATGTTTTTTAAGTATTTTTAATTTTTCCAATATTACCCTCTCTATGCTTCTAATTGTATCAACGTTTATTATATTTTATCACAATTTATATAATTCCTAACAAAAAAGTGCTTTAAAATATTAAAGCACTTCTCATTATTATATTAATTTATATTTTCTTAATTTGCTAGCGACAGTTTTATGAGTAACTCCTAAAACTTTTGCCGCTTTATTAAAATATTATTTTTCTCAAAATCATCATTAAAATCATTAAATGGTAAACTACTAATGCGGGCCATATTTCCTCCTTATATCACGCTTTTCATACTCCTAGTTGCTACTATATTAACGTTTAATCCTAGTATATTTTCTATTACTATATCGCCTGTTTTTATAGGCGCTTCTACTTCAACTTGATTAATTAATTCCATCACTTTAAAAATATCTTTTTTAGGAACAGGTTTTGAAGTTTTTACTGGTAATCTGCTTAAACTTGCATTTTTAATAACCACTGTAGTTGGAACTACACGAGTAGGATTAGTCATTTCTTCTATTGCATATTTTTCACCACGCGGACATTTATTACCAGTCACATTAAATGTGCCATCATTTTTTGTAATTTCAACATGACATCCTAAAGGACAAACAATACATGTTAGTTTTTTAGTCTCCATTATTTTACCTCCTCAACAACTTCAACTGTTAATTCACTAATATTTCTATTTTTAATTAAATCTGTTTTAATACTTAACCGTTCCATTTCTCCAGGGGCTAAATGTGTTTTCTTAATTTCTTTTATTATTTCACCGTCAGCTTTAATAACGAATGTAGCTTTTTCATAAACATTTCTAACTCTCATATATAAAGAAACATTATCATCTAAATACGCAGTTCTTAATTTCTGTGGCACAATATAAGAAATGCCATTTAATGGCTTAGTATCAATCACATTTTCTTTATCGCCATTGATCTCACCTTTAACATATTTAACAGCAAATCTCCCAGCTTTTCTACTTTCTTCAGTAACATAATCCACTAAGTCGTGAACATGAAGTACATTTCCACATGCAAATATTCCTGGTACACTTGTTTCCATGCTTTCATTTACTACTGCACCATTTGTAACTTCACTTAACTCTACTCCCGCTTTTAAAGATAATTCATTTTCAGGTATTAAACCTACAGAGAATAAAATTGTATCGCATTCTATATCAAAGGTTGTTCCTTCGACTACTTTCAAATTTTCATCTACTTTTGATACACTAACCCCAGTTACTCTATTGCCATTTCTAATTTCAGTAATAGTGTGACCTAGCATCAAAGGAATATCAAAATCATCAAGGCATTGTACAATATTTCTATTTAATCCACCTGAGAAAGGCATTAATTCAACAACAGCTTTAACTTCTGCTCCTTCAAGTGTCATTCTTCTAGCCATTATAAGTCCAATATCTCCCGAACCAACAATAACAACTTTTTTTCCAACCATATACCCTTCCATATTTAAATATCTTTGAGCAGTTCCTGCTGATAATATACCTGCTGGTCTACTTCCTGGTATACTTATTGCACCACGCGTTCTTTCTCTACAACCCATTGCTAAAATAACAGCTTTTGCTTGAATTGAAATGATTCCATCTGTTGGACTAACCGCAGTAATTACTTTATCTTCACTAATATCTATTACCATAGTATTTAATTTATATTCAATATTTAATTCTTTTAATTCATCCATAAAACGCTCAGCATATTCAGGTCCAGTTAATTCTTCTTTAAAAATATGAAGTCCAAATCCATTATGAATACATTGTTGTAAAATTCCACCTAATTCTCTATCTCTTTCAAGAACTAAAATATTTTTTATTCCATTTTTATTTGCTTCAACTGCAGCTGCAAGTCCTGCTGGACCACCACCAATAACAACTATGTCATATTTCATTATTTTCCCCTCCTAAATCTTTTCTTTTGTTCTTCCAATTAATATTTCAGAACCAATATTTTCTAAAGCTATCTTTTCAGGTTTAACGTTAAGCTCTCTAGCCAATATCTCTAGAACTTTAGGACCACAGAAACCGCCTTGGCATCTTCCAGCGCCTGGTCTACATCTTCTTTTAATTCCATTTATAGTTTGTCCACCAGCATTTCTATGAATAGCATCTACTATTTCAGCTTCAGTTATTGTTTCACATCTACAAACAATATTTCCGTATTGTGGATCTTTTTTAATTAATTTAGCTTTTTCTTCATCATTTAATTCATTAAATTTAATTCTTTTTCTACGTATTGGATTAAATGATAAATTCTTTTCAAGATTTCCAAAAGAATTTTCAACTAATTCAACTACATATTCTGCAATTGCAGGAGCAGATGATAATCCTGGTGATTTAATTCCTGCAACATTAATAAATTTTTCAACTTGATCTGATTCTTCAATAATAAAATCTCCAGTACTTGGTTCAGCTCTAAGCCCTGCAAATGACGTTATTACATTTCTATAATTTATTTTATCAGTTGTAATCGCCACTTTTTCTTTAATAAAACCAAGCCCTTCAAAAGTTGTTGCAACATTTTCTTTTTCATCGATTCCTAAATCCTCTGATGTTGGTCCTAAAATTATATTTTCATCAACTGTTGGTGCAACTAAGACACCTTTTCCCATTTTTGTAGGACATTGGAAAATAACATGATTAACTAAATCTTTCTCAACTTTATCTAAAAGGAAATATTGACCTTTTCTCGGATGAATTTCGAAATGTGAATCTGCAACCATATTGTAAATTTTATCAGCATAAACCCCCGCAGCATTTATAATCATTTTTGATTCAATAACTTCATTCTCACTATTTATTTTAAAAACTCCGTCATTCTTAATAATGTTTTTTACTTCAAAATTAAGTTTTAATTCTGCTCCATTATCCATAGCATTTTCAGCATTAGCGATTGCTAATTCCCAACTTTCAACAATTCCAGCAGAAGGCGCATATAAAGCTCCTACAACATTCTTATTTAAATTAGGTTCATTTTTTCTAACTTCATTAGCATCGATAATTTCCATATCATTAATTCCTAATTTAACACCATTATCATATAAATCTTTAATTGTTTTCATATCTTCTTCATCATTTGCAATTACATACGAACCTATTCTGTTAAACGGTACATTTAATTCATTACACACTTGTGAAAACATTTCGTTTCCACGTACATTAAATTTACCTTTTAAAGATCCTGCTGGCGCATCATAACCCGCATGAACAACCGCACTATTTGCTTTTGTTGTTCCTGTTGCAATATCGTTATTTTTCTCAATTAAAACAGTATTTAAATTGTATCTTGATAACTCTCTGGCAATACTACACCCGATTACTCCACCACCAACAATTGCTATATCGTACATATTTTCCTCCATTCAAATCAAACTTTCACTTTTAATAATTTTCGAATCTTCATCTCCAAAATTCTTCAACTTTTTCCGTTATATCTACAATAAAAAAAAGCTACACAAAATTAAGTCTATCACTCCATAGACTAATTTTATCAGCTCTCTATTCTCAGATGTTATTTAATTATGGTTAAATTATACCATACAGTAAAGCCTTGTCAACGCTTTACTGTTATTATAATTATTTAGCCCAACCTTTTGAACGTTCTACAGCTTTTTTCCATCCTTCATATTTTTCATCTCTTATTTCTTTACTCATAGAAGCAGTAAATTGTTTATCCATTATCCATTTATTTCTAATATCTTCTTTTGAATCCCAGAATTTCACTGCTAGACCAGCTAAATAAGCTGCACCTAATGCAGTTGTTTCTGTAATTTCTGGTCTATCAACAGGAACGCCTAATAAATCTGATTGAAATTGCATTAAGAAATTATTCGCTACTGCTCCTCCATCAACTTTTAAAGTTTCAAGTTTAATACCTGAATCTTCTTGCATAGCTTCAAGTACATCTCTAGTCTGATATGCCATTGATTCCAAAGTAGCTCTAATAATATGATTCTTATTAGTGCCTCTAGTTAATCCAACCATAATTCCTCGTGCGTACATATCCCAATAAGGAGCTCCTAAACCAGCAAATGCAGGGACAACATAAACACCATCTGTATCTTTAACCTTGTTAGCAAAATACTCAGTGTCATCTGCATCATTAACTAATTTCATTTCATCTCTTAACCATTGAACAGCGGCTCCAGCTATAAATATTGATCCTTCTAAAGCATATTCAACTTTGCCATCAAGACCCCATGCTATTGTAGTTAATAATCCATTTTTAGATTCAACCATTTTCTCACCTGTATTCATTAACATGAAACAACCAGTTCCATAAGTGTTTTTAGCCATTCCAGGTTCGAAACAAGTTTGTCCAAATAAAGCAGCTTGTTGATCTCCTGCAATACCTGCAATTGGAATTCTAGCTCCACCGAATGTTTTTTCATCAGTATATCCATAAACTTCACTTGAAGGTCTAACATCAGGAAGCATTGATTTAGGAATATCTAAAACTTCTAACATTTTTTCATCCCACTTCAATTCTTTAATATTATAAATCATAGTTCTTGAAGCATTAGTGTAATCAGTAACATGCTTTTCACCACGTGTTAAATTCCAAACTAACCAAGTATCAATATTTCCAAATAACAAGTCACCCTTTTCAGCTTTTTCTCTAGCTCCTTCAACATTATCTAAAATCCATTTAATTTTTGTACCAGAAAAATATGCATCTACTACTAAACCGGTATTTTTTCTAATATATTCTTCATATCCATCTTCTTTTAATTTATCACAAATATCTGCAGTTCTTCTACATTGCCAAACAATTGCATTATAAACTGGTTTGCCAGTAAATTTATCCCAAACAACAGTTGTTTCCCTTTGATTTGTAATACCAATAGCAGCTATTTCTTCTGGACTAACTCCTGCAGTTTCTAATACTTCACGAGCTACACCTGATTGAGTCCCCCATATTTCCATAGCATCATGTTCAACCCATCCAGGTTTTGGATATAGTTGTGTAAATTCATTTTGAGCTGTTTTAACTATTTCTCCATCTTTATTAAATATTATTGCTCTAGAACTTGTAGTTCCTTGATCAAAAGCCAAAATATATTTCTTTTCCATTTTATCAACCTTTCTTAAAATATTATAATTCCCAAACCATATTATTTGTAGAAGAAACTGCAATAGCACCAGCTTTTAAAGCAGATATTACATCTTCCTTATCATTTATTAATCCACCAGCAATTATAGGTATATTCAAATCTATTTTTAATCTTTTTGTAATTTTATGAATAATTCCTGGTAATATTTCTATTGCATCAGGCTTATATTTTTCTACAGATCTTATAGATCTATCATAGCTTAATGAATCAAGAATAAAAAGCCTTTGTATTGTATAAACTCCCATATTTTTTGCTGCTGATATTAAATTTCCTTTTGTAGTTATTATTCCAAATGGTCTGACTTTTTCAACAATATATTTTAATCCATGAATATCATTTGATATTCCTTCAATTAAATCTATATGAATAAAAACCAATTTATTATTATTCCGTAAATTCTCAACAATATCTTTAAGTGTAGACACATTTCCATATAATAAAAAAACTATATTGCATTGATTTTCTATTACTGTATTCAAAACATCGCCATTTTTAACAGCAGCAATTATCGGGTTATCATGCACTTCATAAATAAACTTGTTACCCATTTGTACCCCCTTGTATTTTATTAACACAATTAAAATCCTATTCATTTAAAAATATTATATCATACATTCATTGGAATTCAGCGGTTTTATTCTATTAAAAAGTCCTCCATTTATTCAATGAAAGACTTTTTTCGCTTGTAGAATATTATTTATGACGAATTGAAATTACAAATTCTCTATCTTCAAATTCAGCAATTATTCTTTCTAAATGTCTAATTTTACCGGTATATATTACAAATTCACATCTTTTTATATTTTCTTCACTTTTCCCTAAAATTTTAATATCTCTAACTTGAAGTCTATTTTTTCTTAAAAAAGCAACAGTTTCTTTAATAAAATCTGGGTTTTCATCTAAATATGAAACTACAATTTTATTTTTAAATTTCTTATCCATTATCATAGTTTCTATTCTCTTAAGAATAAGCATTATAAATAATACCATTAATCCAGAAATAACTGCAATTCTATAATAACCTAACCCTATTGAAATTCCTAACGATGCCACTACCCACAAAGTTGTTGCAGTAGTAAGTCCTTTAATTGAACCTTTATCAAACATTATAGTTCCAGCACCTAAAAAACCAACTCCAGTTACAACTTGCGATACAATTCTTCCTACATCAGCTTTTAATGCAGCTGCCATTTCCGGATTCGCTTTTATTATTTCAACAGTATCGTGTATCATTTGCATTTGAATAAGTCCTACAACTGCTGCTCCTACACAAACTAAAATATGTGTAATAAAACCTGCAGGTCTATTTCTCATTTCTCTTTCATATCCAATGAATCCACCCACAACTATAGCAAGCCCAATTCTTAAAAATATTTCCATGGTTTCCATATTATGACCTTTCTATCTATTGTTATTAAATATAATCTATCATATTTTTTATCGAATCAAATACATAATCTGCTTTGATTTCACTTTTTAAATAATCTTCTTTTTTAGTTTCTCCTGAATAAACTAATATCGAAGTTATTTTTGCATTAGCACCAGTTTTAATATCCGTATATAATCGATCTCCAACCATCACCATTTCATCTTTATTCAAATTATATTTTGATGCAATACTTTCTATAATTTCTTTATTTGGTTTGCCTATTACTTTAGGTAGCTTTCCAGTAGAAGCTTCGATAAACACAGCCATTGCTCCTACATCTGGCATAAACTTATCCTTAGCTAAAGGACAATTAAAATCTGGATGAGTTGTTATATACTCAACCCCTTCAGATATATATTCACATGCTCCCCATAATTTTTCATATGTTAATGTAATATCAAAACCCAAAACAACATACTGAAGCTCACATGATTAAAATCACGTGGTTCTAACTTCATTAAGCTTCTCAAATACTCTCACTTAATTAAAACCATTAAGTTACAACATATATGAACTCGCTTAAATACCGTTAGAATTTCACTACCAAGTATTCTTTTGAATACATTAGCGATAGTTTAAGGCTCAATTCAAAACCTTTTTTTGTTATTTTTTTTCTTGT
>JAMOQG010000107.1 GCA_027064135.1 Peptostreptococcaceae bacterium
ATTTTTTTTCATTGATAATGTTTTTTCAAAATTACAAAAGCCAAAAGCGGATTGGAGAGTAGAACAATCCGCCGGATTGTTTATTTAATTCCTCAACCTGTTAAAATCTTTTTAGAAAGTAGAGACGGCCAATTTGGGCGTCTCTGCTATGTTAAAAAATTTCGGGGGAGAGGAATATTTCATTTTTTCCATTGACAATATTTTTTCAAAAATTTAGATGAATTTTAAGTGATCGTGTAAGCCTTTTAGAAGAAAGAAACAAAACGAAAAAATGCCAGTTCGCTTTCTGTTAAAAACTTTACGACTCACTAATTAGAACAAGGAGAAAATTTGAAGATTTGAGGAAAATTAAATTTTTTTTAGGGAACAAAAGCATTCTAATAATAGGAATATACACACATGTCACGTAAAAACACTGCAAAGGATAAATAATCCTTTGGATAATTTGGAAATTTAACATGGAAATAAGGTAAACAATAAAATACATTTTTAGGTTATTGCCTACCTTTTACAAATATCTATAAGCTAGTTATGGCTACCTTGGAAGTGGACGGGGGTATAGATGTTATGTGCCTTATTTGTTTCTAAAAGGAGAAGTATAAATGATTTCCATAGAGGGAAAAAAAGAAAAAATCCAAAAATTAACTGAAAGTGAACTAAGAAAAGAAGTTTTAATTCCTTTGCTTGTTAAAATGGGATTTATTGATCCAATAGAATATCATCACAATAATGAGAAAGGTAAAGATATAATATGTAAGGAATTTGATGAAAAGTTTAACAAATACAAATATATAGCTGTAATTGTTAAAGTTGATGATATTACAGGTTCATCATCGGCTAACAACAGTATTTTTACAGTAATTAATCAAATCAAACAGGCAGTTAATGAACCTTTCAAACATATATATGACATAAGAGAAATTCATATTGATGAGTGTATAGTGATTACTAGTAAAAGGATAAAAGCACCTGCTCTTGAAAGCATTTATCATACTCTTAAAGCTGAACATATTGACAAAGCAATAAGAGAGTTTATTGATATTAGTAAGCTGTTAAGTTTGATTGATAAAAATTTTGTCGAATATTGGAAACAAGAAGAAAATAAATATGAATTAGTACTTTTTGAGAGAAATAATCTACTAAATAATTTATTAAAAGTTCTAGATTCTGTAGTTTACAATAAGAAGGAGTTAAATCAATTAAAGAAACATATTTCGATGAAGAGTTTTGATTTCAAAGTTGATTCATTTTACAAAACCAATATGTATATTGCAAACACGAGCTATTCAAAAATTGAATTAGATGAAATAGATAGTTACTTTCAGGATGATATAGTAAATGGCTGGGGCGATATTCCAAAAGGTATATTTGAAATCAGAAAAAACGTAGAAAAGGTACTTTTCGACATTGATGAAATAA
Source organism: Peptostreptococcaceae bacterium (assembly GCA_027064135.1). Classification (GTDB taxonomy): domain Bacteria; phylum Bacillota; class Clostridia; order Peptostreptococcales; family Acidaminobacteraceae; genus HSG29. Next base: position 1,420 of record JAMOQG010000107.1, read on the forward strand.
TCATTATTCTCAAAAATATTTTGGTTGAAAAAAGTCCTGTTAAGTTACTTACGTATTGTATGGAGTTAGATTCTTTTGTTGGTAATTACGATAAATTTGTAATAGATTCAAGAGACATATATTGCGTTGAAGAACTTTATAATGCTGTAATTGATTATCAAGAACGAAAAGAACTTATGATTGAAAAAGGAATATTTAAATATCTAAATGAAATCTATTATGATTTGGAATCGAAATTATTACCAAAATTGCAAGCGATATACAAGATTAATCAAATTAATAAAGATTATTGGTTGGGTTACAAAATTAGAGTGTCTTCCCAAATAAATAAAAGTCAAAAGAAAATTGAATCAGAAATCTACAGTTACGAAGATAAAATAATTACCCAAGAAGGAACTATTGATAACATTAGAGTTATAGAAAAGGAATATATTGATAAGGACAATTTCATTCATATTGAATTTGCTATACATAACTATGGGTTTTGGAAAGAGAATAATATTGAAAATAAAACGAATGATAGAATTGAAATGTATCGTTGGAAATTATCTGATATTTTATCTAACTATGCGGATGATACATTAAGGTATAGTTTAAAGTGATAAAGGCACATAACAAAAGCACCTGCGGTTTAGTTTCGTTGTTTGTTTCGTCTGAATCGTTCCGATTCAAACTTTGGTTTGTTTGTCTGGGCGGAATCTTCCGATTCCGCAGCGTGCTCGAACATTACGCCTATTTAAAGCAAAAGTATTGACTGTAAAAAGGTAATAGAAATTATTAAAAATAATCGGAGGAATTATAAAAAATGATAAAAGAAAAATATATAGCATTGTTGTTATCCCACCAAATAAGAGGAATAACAACAATAGGTGATACACATACGTTGGGCGGCATAAAATAAAAGGATTATTACCATGACAGATTGGAATTTAATTATACAAGGAAATATCAGTTTACTTTGGATACAAGAATGTTTAAAGAAAGAGAATTCGAACAAAACAATAAATGAATTGTTAAAAGGCTTTAAGTTAAGAAATGAAAATTGCGATATTTTGAATTCTGGAACATTATTTATGGCAACATATTTATTGTTCTTATATCCAAAAGAAAGCGAACTGACCAATGTAAATATTGAAGACATCAATATAGCACAATTTCAAATCACAGCTTTGGGAGAGAAAGCAAATAACGAAGAAACGGATAAGGCCTATTTATTGCGTAGGATAAGGAATTCAATTGCTCACGGAAACTTTAAGATTGAGCAAAGTAGCATTGAATTTAAGGACAATAATAAATCAAATACTAATCTATTTGAGAGCAAAATATCAATTGGAGATTTTGGAAATTTTATCAATGACTTTATGTTTAAAGCGAAAAATAAATATTTTAAACAAAATAATGTTTAGAGATGGAGAATTATGCCACACAACAAAAAATATAGTGCATTTGGCGGATAGTACTAAATTTGAACATGATAACAATTAATAAAAATTTAAGCGATATGGCAGGTTGGGGTTTCAAAATGCCAAACGCTCCATATTCGAGCCGTTATGGGCAATTTAAGAAAAGAAGAAAAGTATGTCCCTAAATACAGCACATGAAGGATATGAATATCAAGATTTATTGACTGCTTATTTTATATTACAAGAAATATTGAATGAGCATAATGCTATATTTAAAATTGACACTAAAGAACATTCTGATGATAAATTTGATGATTTAACAATTAAGAACGAATTAGGAACTTTCAGAAAACAAATTAAATATAGTAATGAAATATCAGATCATACAACACAAAAAAATGATTTCTCAAATCCTCATAATTATGACTTAGCTATCTATGACTTATTTTACAGCTGGAAAAACTTGCCATCAAAACCAGAAGAAATTAGACTTTGTTTAGCATGGAATGAACCCACTGACAAGTTAACAGATTTTATAATAGTATCTTCAAAAGAAAAAACATTTGAAAATTATCCGACAAAACTATTCCAATTTGATGTAAACAAATTGTGGCTAAAAAATAATGAGCCAGATAATAGTTGGCGTAAATTAAAAGCCGAAAGCCAAAAAATAAGTAGAGATGAATTTGTTGAATTTTGTAGTCATCTATTAATTGAAACCAATTTCCCTAAACAAAGCTTTGATAAATCATTTAATGGCGAACTCGAAAAGATTATTCTTGACCAGATTGGTAAATTAGGTATAGGAGAATATCCTAATAATCACATAACACCCAAACATTTTGCTTTAGAATTATTAAAACTAATAACCAGAAGTAGAAGTAGAGGATTGCAAATTTCAACACAAGAAATATTTGAAAAATTAAATATTCGAACTGATTTTGGTTCAATAGAACAAGTATTTCCAATTGATAAAAGCAAAAATATTGAAACAAAGGAAATAATCACTTCTTTTTTAGAACAGATAAAAAATGTGAATAGAATCATATTAAAAGGTGAACCTGGTAGCGGAAAATCTTGGTTTGTTCAAAACTTACAAAAAGAATTATCAAAACAAGGAATTAGCGTTATTAAACATTACTGCTACACTGAATTAAAAGACATACATGCAAAGAAACGAATAACTTTAAATGTTTTTTATGCTAATCTGATAAATGATATCATAAATATTCACCCTGATTTAATTAAGAATAAGAAAAAAAGATATGCTAGCAATTTAGAAGAGCTCAATGAATTATTAAGAAATATAGAAGAACGAACAGTAATTATTGTAGATGGTTTAGATCATGTAGAAAGGATTTTTTCATTAAGTCAAACCGATTTAACTTTAAATGATATTGCGATAATTGATGCCATCAAAGAAATAGAAATAAATAATAACACTAAAATTTTACTTGTTTCGCAACCTATTAATGAATTAAAAAGTCTTTCGGATTTCCATACTGTAAATATTCCAAAATGGTCTGACACGGAGAGCATAGAATATTTAAAGAAAAATGAAATTGAAAATTACAAATTAAAAGAAAATACTCTTCTTTCAGATTTTTTACTTGAAAAAAGTAATGGTAACCCACTTTACTTAAATTACTTAATAGAAGAGGTGAAGAAAATTGAAAATATTAATCTTGATGTCCTAAATGAATTACCAGCATACAGTTACAATTTGGAGAATTATTATGAGTATTTAATAAAGAAATTAAACTTAGACACTACAATACCACAAATTTTATCCGGAGCACAATTTTCTTTATTAAAAAATGAACTCATAGAGATAACTGGTCAAGGGAAATTTGTTGATAAATCTCTTATTACTTTATCCCCCATATTGAAGCAAGTATACTCTAATGGTGGTTACATAATCTATCATGAAAGTTTTAGACGATTTATAATTGAAAAACTTGAAAAAGAAAAAGTAAATGTTATAAAGGTCATTTATCAACCGATAATTGACTGGTTTAGTAAAAAAGATTTCTTTGATTTTCCAAAAGCTTACCGATACTATTTCAAAATTTTGTATGAGATAGGCAAATTCAATGAAATTTTATCATACTTAGAAAAAGATTTTATTACTAAAAGTATATATTATGGCAATTCATTTGAAACGATAAAAAATAACTTTTATTATTTGGTAAAAGCCGCATTGGCATTAAAGGATTTTCCTAAGACTATTTTGATAAATGAATTAAAAAAAGTAATAATTTCAACAGAAGATGAATACTTTGAAAATTTCTCTTTATATTTTGATGCCTTAGGGCACTTAAAAGGATTTAAAAAAGTATCAGAGTATTTAGTTTTTGATGAGAAGCCAACCCTACCTTTGCATATAGGACTTGAAGCATGTTATTTATGTAGTCAAAATAAAGAAGCTGCACCTTGGTATATATATTTCGATTATTTTGAACAGAATAAAGAAATATCAATTCAAGATTATAAGTATTATATAAGAGGATTTCTTGTTTCTAGGGATCTTGAAGCATTAATCAATAACGCTATTGAAGTTTATAAAAATTACAAAGACTATATTCCTGTTTTAAAAAAGGAGTTACAATGCTATCCTGATAAAGATTATACAAATGATTTAATTAAACAAAACGATATTTTCAAAAAAATAATAAACTATAAAAAAGAAATTACTATCAATAAAAATGATTTATTATTGCTAAGTGATGAGTTATTAAAAAAAGAAAATATTTTTGATGATGATTTACCTTTATTAATAGATTTCTTTAATTTAATCAAAAAAAATATAGGAAAAGGCCAACTAATAAAAGAAGTAATTAAAAAATTTGTTGGGATTAATTGGTTTTACAACTGGTTAATTTACTATATTAAAATTAAACAATTACCATTTAATTGTAACTATCCGGCTGTTAAAGAAGCCTTTAATTATTTAATATATGATACCGAACCATTTAAAGGCAAGCCCAGAACATCTGATTTATATTCCGCGAGAAACTTTATTTATAATTCAATTAAAGAAGGCTTAAAATTTATAAGAACAAAAGAAGAATGGGACGAAATAATTGACATATTTAAAAAACTTACTATCAAAACAACTACATATTTGCAAAAAAGCGCTGGTGGACCTTTATCTACTGATAAGTTTTTTCAATTACTTGATGAATATGCTAGTAATATCAATAGAGAAAAGATAATTGAAGTATTTGAAGAATTAATAGAGGAAAAACAAACTTATTATCTACATTCATATATTACGGAATTTTACTTTAGATTATCCAAACAGTATTCAATCTATGGCGACAAAAATAAAGCTGAGAAATGTTTTGTAAAAGGAATACAATTTTATTTAGGTTATACTTTCAGAAAAGATAGAACTTTAGAAGATGTAATTTATGCAATAGAGAGTTTTGCAAAACTTGATTATAATAAAGCTTTGTATGATTTAAAAACTATAAAATCATTGGCCGACGCAGTTGTTCATCATACAGACGGGAAAGATACCAAATGGTTCCCTATTGAGTGGTTTAAAAAGTATTTGGAAATTAACTTTGAAGAAGCTTCCTTTTATTTACTGACACAGTTAAAAAAGCATTATTACTGGATAACGGAAGAACAAATTCAAGATTTATTAATAAAAGCGAATGGAAATATTAATCCTATCGTTGAAACATTCATATTTCTAACATTTTCCATTGAAACATCAGAAGAGTTTTTGTTATATGGTCTAAATTTAGTTGAAAAAACTAATCAGATTGACAAGTCTATATCAAAAATCATTTTTTCCTCAATTTTAGAAAGAATTAATCTAAAAAAAGAGAAAAACTATAGTAATAAGTTTGTCGAAAAAATCAGCAGATATTTAGATGAATATAATTTAAAATCTGAAAATATCCCGATTGAACCTCAGTCATCTAAACAAAAAACTTATGATTTTAATAGAGATTTAGGCGATGTATTGAATGAAAAGTATAAACACCGAAAAGACTTTTCAGAAATGGATATTCAAGAAATAATTAAATATTTATCAAAAAATAAGATTTCAGAAACAGAACTAATTTCATTATATTACTATTTCGAAGAGATTAATAGTTTAACTGATGAAATAAAAAAACTAATAGAAACAATTATTGAAAAACAAGAGGAATACCCTAAGAATAGCTGTATTGACTTGTCTAATATTTTTCAAAAACAAAATGATATATCTGCATATTTTTGGGTAACAAAGTTTATCATTGAATACGATGGCTGGTATAAAAATTTAGTTAATATTGATGCTTTTATTAAGGCTTTCTCAATAAATCAAAAATTAGCAATAAATAGTTTAATAACCCATTTGGGGAAATTTTTACTACCCGAAGGTTACAATCGTGCTGTTTCTTCAAATTTAATTAATGCTTTTGTAAAAATAGATTATAATAAAATAATTGTTACTGAAATGTGGAATAATCTCTTGGATGCTACAGACTATAGATTGCCTTCAAAAGAGGAAATAAATTGGAAAGAATTACTGAAAAATGATTTGGGAATGAATATTGAAGAAATATTTATTTGTCTCTTATTTACAAGATTTAATTCAAATACTACAGAAAAACATCATTGGACATTATCAGGTTTATATTATTTATATGAAAATTTTCCCGAGAAAATGATTAAACCTACAAAGTGGTTCTTAAAAAACGATAAGTTCTTCTTAACCAGCAATTTGATAATAATTCTTGAAATCCTCTATGATATAGAGGAACAAACTTATATACAAAATTTTTATAATGAATTAAGCGAACTCTATCCTTCAGAATACTATTTGATTAACTATTTAATAGAAAGCTTAATAGATATAAGTAATCTTATAATATTAAAATCCAATCCACTATTTTTTCCAGCCAATAAAAAAAGTATAGACTTGTTTATTGGTATTAACTACAGAAATGAAATTTTGAATAAAAACGGCTTTAGTTTTGAGACCGTTGTAGGTAAATATAAAAATACATTTGGAGAAAAATATGGAGAAGATCTTGAATTTCTAGGAAATCGTTCTTTTGATATATATGTAAAAAATATATTTCCTGCAAATTATCTTATTGAACTTATCAATAGCGAATTATATCAAGAATTAGATGAATATCCTGACAAAAAGTATTTATATGAATTTTTAAAAATTGATTACAAAACATTAGTTTCACAAACTTTTTCGTATATTCAAAGACCAAGTGAAATATTAAAACCAAGTGAAATACAAAATACTTGGGAGAAATTAGAAATAAAAGAAAACGACTGGGTTAGATTAGGATATATTGAATCTGAATTATTTGGAGAAAAATGGGGTAAGAATAAATTAAAAAATTATAGAGTATTTGAAGGAATTGCATTTCTGGATAATTTGGAAAAAACTGTGCCATTTTCAAGGTATAGATTATTTCCTGTTCATTTGTGGGATAATTTTGATATGACTAATTTCGATGAGTTACTATGTATCTCTTTGATACAACAATATGATACTCTTGAAAACTTTAACATATTATGGATAAATCCTATTATTATGAAGGCATTAAATCTAAAAATAGGAAAACCAACAGAAGGTCTTGTTGCTAAAAATAATAAAAATGAAATAGTTTTTAGGTTAAATTACTGGGTTTCTGATTATGTAGGTGATGGCGAAGTAGCTGGAATAAGGGATGAAATACCAAGGCTTGAGGGAGCAGAATTGATTTGTCGTAAAGATAATTTTGATAAAATATGTGATATATATAAACCAAATAAACCATATAGATATAGATTAAAAATATAATTAACTACCCACAACAAAAGCTATAAGCAATGCGGGTGACAGTGATAAAATTGAAAGAAATGAGTAAAAAAAAACGACATAACGACTTGGAAGTGAAGTGCAAGGAAATCTGCATTACGCATAGCCAAGATCGTTAAATAACAAATTTGAATTAATTGAGAAATTACTAACGATAATGAAACTGATTTTAGAAAGAATAGGCGTAACACAGCACTCCACGCCCGAAAAGAATAGGCGTGGCAGTGCCCAACCATTATCGGTATCTAAATTAAAAGAGGTTAAAAGATGAATTATCAAAAAATAATAAACAAACTATCGCACATGTCAATGGCAATTAAAACTGGTACATTTTATTGTGTCATTTTTTAATTTTTCCTTTCATTCTATAGCTGTTTCCGGTCATAATAATTGTTTCCGAATGATGCAAAATTCTATCCAAAATTGCAC
>JAMOQG010000108.1 GCA_027064135.1 Peptostreptococcaceae bacterium
TGAAACTTTATTGACCATAAAGAACAAAAGCCACATAACAAATCGTAGCAACAAAAATATGTTACCTCTGCCGAAAAGAGTTTAGATTTGTTTAGAAACTTTAAAGCAATTTAAGCATTACAAAACTCAAAAGCAGGTAACATATTTTTGTACTCAGCCGTTATATAAGGAGATCAAATAGAAACTACAATTCAAAAATGTCCATATTGTCATAATAATATTAAAATTGGTATTGTCAAATTTCATGGAGGAATTAATGATTTTGGTGGTATCGTTCTTGAGTGTGATACTTGTAAAAACCATTCATATACAAAATTGAAAAATCCACAAGAAACATACATTAAAAATGGTGCTAGTAAAATTGATTATTGGGATAATGAAATTCAATTAGACAATGATTTTTTAAAACAATATCCAAACATAAAAAGTTTAGAAAATGGAATAATGATTCATGGAGATATAAATAAACGACAAGTAGTTTATGATATAAAAAAAACAAATATATATTTTTGTAAAAAATGTGATAATAACATTGAGGACACAATATATAAAACACTTGAAAGTGATTTTCATAATATTCAAAATGAATTTTCTAGCTTAATGAATCTTGTAATAAAAACTTACATGTATGGTGAAACAGTTATAGTTCAATTTCCAATAATTTGTTCTTGTGGAGAAAAGGATGAGGCTTTTTTATATATGGATTTTAATCATAAAATTATTGAAGATTCATCTGAATTATTATTAATTGGGACAAAAAATACTATTAATTCTAATAATTTGGATCGAATTTGTTCAAAATCAGAATGTATTGAAATATTAGAAAAATTTATTTTCAGATGGACTTTTTTATATCCAAAAGTATTAATTGCAACGCCTTTTGTTGGTCATCAATGGATGAAGGAAGATGAATTATTAGAATTATGGGACTGGATGTTAAATACTCTTGACCCAAAAAAGACTATTTTTATTACTAGAAGAGCTACATTTAATAAATATAAAAAGATTTTTGAAAATCAAAATGGATTTAGCTTAAAATTTTTAGAAGACTATGATTTAGATAACAAAGTTATATCAAATTATACAAGTAAACAAGATTTTCACGCAAAAATATTTGCAGGTATTTCAAAAGAAAAAATAGAAGTATTGGCAGGTTCATTTAATTTATTAAAAGGAAAGTCTGTTGAAAATTTAACGTATAATACTTATAATGAAAAGGTATTTCAAAATAATTTTATTTCAAAATTAAATATACCAATAGAAGTAAAGTCATTAGAGAATACTGATTGTATTTTAATATATAAAGATTCTGATAATAATTACAAATCAAAACAAATTAAAAAAATAGAAATAGATAAACAACTATTAAATATATAACAAAACATAGTAGCCAATAAATTACCTAGCGGCAATTTATTGGCTATATTCAACCGTTAGATGAACAATTAAAATTTTAAATATCAAGGATAGATTAATGCAAATTTGTGATTACATAAGTGATAACAACCTTAAAAATCCAATATATAAATTTCACTATTTGATGTACCAAGAACCTAAAAAATTTTCAAAAGAACAATTTTTTGAAAAATTAGTTGATGATAATGATGATATTAATATTGAATGGTTAGTAAAAAATATTCAGGCTCATTTTTATAAACTTGTTAATACGATATTAAATTT
>JAMOQG010000109.1 GCA_027064135.1 Peptostreptococcaceae bacterium
AAATGTTAGTTTTAAAGTCGAAAGCTACATCTGCTAATCATAAAGAAAATACAAGCATAAAATCTGGAATAACAATAGGGATTATTGCTGGTTTTATTGCTGGGCTTTTAGGAATAGGCGGAGGAAATTTGATTATACCTGTCTTAATTGGAATGGGAGTTGATTCAAAGAATGCTTCAGCTACAACAGCGTTTATTGTTATATTCTCTTCGTTATCAGGATTTTTTGGACATTGGGGCGCAGGCAGTGTAAATATTTCGTTGATTCTATTTGCAAGTATTGCATCTATAGCAGGAGCTTATGCAGGGTCTATATTAATGACAGATAAATTAAATTCTGAGCATGTTAAGAAAGTTATAGGGTTTATATTGTTATTAGTTGCATCTAAGAAAATATGGAACTTAATTATATTGTTTATTTAATTAGATTAAGAGTGTGTTATTTTATATAATGCACTCTTTGCTTATGTATACAACATATGCTATTTGTCTTACAACTTTAAGAAGTTATGATATACTTTTAAGGAGAGGATAATATGTCTAAAAAATCAATTAATCTTAGAGTTGATGAGGAATTAAAATCTAAAGCTGAAATAATTTTATCTGAAATGGGTTTAAATATGAGCTCAACACTAAACAAATTTCTTCAGCAAATGGTAAATGAAAAAGCTTTTCCGTTTGTAGTAGAAGCTGCAGATCCTTTTTTTAGCAAATCTAATCAAAATTTAATAGAAAGCAGGCTTTCAAATTATGATAATGATAGAAAAGTAGTAAAATAACTTGTAGCGATTGATTAATAAAGAAAATATGGTTAGATGGAGTTTGGGAAGAATATCTTAAATGGCAAACTAAAGATAAGAAATCTTTTAAAAAGATTAATAAACTTATTAAAAGTATTACCCGTAATGGATATCAATGCAAAGGTAGATCAGAGCCATTAACTGGAAATTTAACTGGTATACAATTGAAATAATTCAAGTTGGTACACATTATGGAAACAAGTAAAAAGGAACCATAGTAAAATCAAACAATCATTGAAATCCAATAATTAAGGTTTCTTTTTTTGCAAAAAATTTCGCAAACTCAAAATTATATACAATCCTGCTATTATTCATTCTTAAATCAAGATCAATACAACCATATCCTTATAACTGTTGATATCTAAGTATTCTAATAAACTATACTTTCATACAACAAAAGAATAGAAAACCTTCCGAAAGAAATCCTCTTGAGTTTGGAACTTTAAAAACATATCTGTAAATACTTAAACATTGAATTAATTCCAATAAGTTAAGTTTAAAAACATCTTAAAATTTTTAATAATTTCTTCTTTATCTTCATTAGACAAAACTGAAAAATCTTCGCCAAAAATATTTCTTGCTTCTAATTCCCACATAAACACATTAAACTCTAATAACTCATTAATATTTTCTTTAATATAGTATAAAATTTCTGCTACTTTCTTATAGTCTTCAGTCTTTTGATTTTTTTCGTTAGTCCACTTCTCAATGTTAAAAATCATTTCAAAAGGTTCCATTACTTTATACCTAATATCATCTGTAGCATTAGATTCTAAAAAATCTTCTTTATAATTATAATAACTCTCTTTAACAATTCTAAACATTGAATTTCTCCTTAAATAGTTTTAAATTCTTAATAAAACCTTCTTTTTTACTTTTAATTAAATCCTCACGAGCAAGCACTTCTTTAATAATTTGATTAATTATATTTATATCTGATTTTTTTAGTAATATTTCAATATCAGATTGATCTTTTTTTGATAATCGAATAATTTTACTAACTATAAGATCTTCGGGAGCTAGAATATATATATTAAGATAATCATAATCATCTAGTTTTTTTGCTCTTTTAGAGTAAGTTGGTGATAAAATAGTTGATTCATAATCTAAAAAATCAAATGTTCCTAATATTCTAAACACTCTACCTAATTTAGACGAATAGTTTAGATCAATGAAATCAAAATCTCTTGTCCCTCTATTAGTATAACCGCCTAAAACAGCAGCACTTCCACCAATTAAATAAATATAAAAAGGTTCAATTCCTATAGTTTTTGCAAATAAATTCATATCTTCTAATCTAATTTCCAAATCTTTTTTTAATAGCAACTAATCCCTCCTCGAAATATATTATAGTAGCTTTGCAAGAAACTCTCTTTTTATATATTGTACCATTTAATTTCAGCACAAGCTACTCTCTTGCTTCGCAATTCACCTTGTAGCCCAGGCTGCTCTCTCTTGCTTCGCAATTCACCTTGTCAAATTATTTCATATCAATTTCACCATGAATCATCGCTATAACATGTTCAAAAATATCCTTAGGTAATACTTCAATCTTCTTTATATTACGTACTGTTTTATCAATCGATTTAATATGTTCACATAAAATAACCCCTGTTGTTATAGTTCTTTCATCTAGTTTTATATGCAAAGGAAAGTTATTATCAGCATTTGTTATTGGTAATACAATTAATAAATTAGTATATTTATTATATGCATTATTACTAACTACCAATGCAGGATTAAAATCAAACTTAATGATATCACCTTGTTTAATTACCATATTTCATCGCCTTGAGGTGAACCCCAATTATATTCTGCACCCTTATAATTTTCTTTATATTTCTTAAAAAGTTTTTCTATATCTATTTTTTCTGGATATGCTTTGGATATAATAATTTTACCATCAATCACATCAACATTCACTGCATCATTGACACTGATTTTAAGTTGATCTAATATTTCTTTGGAAAATCTTAATCCTTGACTATTTCCCCATTTTTTAATTGACATCAACATAATTAACCACTCCTTTGTATATACTAAGTATATACTTCGCTGCAGCTATTGTCAATAATTCCTATGAAATATGTTTCTAGAAGAACAAAAAAATAGAGCACCTCCCGAAGGAAATTCTCTATCTTATATCCATTTATTTGTATATAAGAAATGGCTCTATTACAAGTTGACACCTAGGAGCGCTATTAAGAGTAGTATTTTTGATTTTTACTTGTTGGTTTATCAGGAAGTGTTAACTTTAGTAGTCCATCTTTAATCAATGGATTTAATATTGTTTTTCCTAAAATGCTCTCTATTCTTTAGCTGCATGAATTCTTGCATTTCATTTCTCGTTCTCGAGATATTACAAAATTCAAGAAGCTTCTTAATTCTATCACTATCTTGCATGGTATCTTGCACGGTATCTTGCACGGTCAAAGGAATAATTGTCTTAAATACAACTAATTGGTATAAAGTTATTTTTTTCATCTATTGGTATTACCTGATCACACATACATATAACTCCACCTTCTGCTACAGGAATAACACTTCTTCTTAAGACATTAAAATTTTTTATACTCTTTTTACCGGGATTAGTTGATTTTTTTATTTCTATTGGATGCAAACTATTATTCCTTACTATAATGAGGTCCACCTCGTTTTGATTAGTATCTCGATAATAATATAAATATAATTTTGGATTTAATCCCTCATTTATATATGTTTTAATTATCTCTGTTACAACATATGTTTCAAATATTGCTCCACTAAACGCACTAATTTCAAGTGTTCTTGAATCTATATATCTTGCTAAATAACATGCAAGTCCTGTATCCATAAAATAAATCTTAGGTCTTTTAATTATTCTTTTTACATCATTATTACTATATGAATTTAGTAAATATATTATACCAGAAGATTCTAAAATTGAAATCCAACTTTTAGCAGTTTTTATATCTACATCTGATGTCTTTGCTAACTTTTCATAAATTAATTCCTGCCCAGTTCTTACGGCAACATTTGCTAAAAACTTTAAAAATTTATTTTCATCTTTAATTGTAATTAAATCTCTTATATCTCTTTCTAAGTATGTTGCAACATAACTTGAAAAATATTCACTTTCAGTTATTTTATTGTTAATATACAATTTAGGCATTGATCCTCTAAATATTTTTTTAAATACTTCATTAATATTAGGTTTATAGTTTTGATATCTATCTTTAATATAATTATAAGTTGGTATAAATGATTTCTCTATTGTACCATTAATTTCATTAGCTGTGAGTCCATACAAATTCAAAATTCCAGCTCTACCTGATAATGATTCTGATACATCTTTCATCATTCTAAACATTTGAGATCCTGTTAATATATACATACCACTACTTTTTTCATTATCATCCATATTTCTTTTATCTACTATTATTTTTATATAAGGGAGCAGTTCTTTTCCATATTGTATTTCATCTATTATAAGTGGTGTCTCATATCTTTGCAAAAATAACATTGGATCATCTTTAATTAAACTCCTAATCATTGGATCATCAAGAGTTACATAATTATAACCTTTAACTTTAGCTATAGTTTCACTTAACACAGTAGTTTTCCCAACTTGTCTTGGTCCAGTTATAAGAACCACAGGGAATTTACCTATCATATCATTTATTTTAGCTTCAATATTTCTTGTTATATACATTTCACCACCCTCTTTTTAGTATAAATTGGAATACAACTCCATTTTATACTATCGTTTGCATTTCAACAAGTTCTATTTAAAATATTTTCAGTCGTCACAAAAAGAAAAATAGAAAATCTCCATAAGGAAATCATATATTGTTATATACCATTTACTGTCAAACTATTCTATTTTTCAATATGTTAGTTTGTTGGTCGAGTAGACGAGCCTTCACAGAACCGTACTTGCGCTATTTACGCATACGATTCTGCCATTGTTCTACCATTGGTATAATTTTATCTGTTAATCTCGATATTGATTGTGCTGATAAAGGTAAACCATAAATTTCTTCAATATGATAAGAGATATCTCTTTGTGACATGCCTTTTCCATACATTGAAATAACTTTATCTTCTACTCAAGATAAGTCTCTTGAATTTTTAGGTATTATTTGTGGTTCAAACTCTCCGTTTCTATCTCTTGAAACTAACATATTAATTTCTCCAAGGTCTGTTCTTACTGTTTTTTTACTATAACCGTTACGATAATTTGATTTTTCATTTTTATTATCATATCTTGAATAGCTTAGTTCTTCCTCTGATTCTCCTTCAAGTAGTGTTTCTACACCTTGCTTTAACATTTCTTTTAAAATACTTTGCAGATCAGCTACACCTTCGATATTTTCTTTCTGCATTAATTCTTTAGTTAACTTAGCTATTTCACTATTTTGATTCCTTGACATAAAAAGTCTTCCATTCCTATAATTAATTTTACTCTATTAATTACTTTCATGAAAGACCATTATTATTTTATACAGATTTTGTTACATTACCATTTATTTCTAAATATGTTACAAGTTGGTGCCCGGTCCATTATTCTATATCATTTAAATACTTCATTTCAAAATTTTTCTTTTGCTCTAAATAATTTTGTTGATCACTATTTAATTTAATATATAAAGATAACATATTATTAAAAGATTCTAATTTATCATTTAAAATAATTTGACCCATATCATATTTTAAAACATCTACTTCATATATCTTTTTATTCAATTCATAAGTATTACTAGATATCTCAATTTGATTCTTTGCTTGTTTCAAATTATTAATAGCTGTATAAACATCTAAATACGTATTAATTTTTGCATCTTTATAATCTTTTTCTAAATCTAAAATATCATCTACAACATCATCATAATAATCACTATCGTCATCTAAATATTCTAATATTACTTCTTTTCTTGCATATGCTAAATCAAGATTTTCTTTAGCATTTTTTACATTTTCTGAATTTTTTACAGTTTCTATTAAATTACTAAATACTTCATCATAATCAATAATATCATTTGTAAGAACTGCATATGAAACATCAAATGACAATTCTTTATCTATATCTAATCCTAACATGCTATTAATTTCATATATAGTATTTTGTATTTTTCTACTATTATTACTAAGCTCGTTTTCTTTAATTAAAATAGAATTTTCAATTTTATCTAAATTTAATTTTGTTTCCATTCCTAATTCATATTTCTTTTCTATTATTTCTTTATTTCTATTAAGTTCATCTATTTGCTTTGTAATTAAACTCTTATTTAATAAGTCACCATTTACAGAAATATATTTAGAATACACTTCTGCTTTTAAATCATTTAATATTGTTTCTTTTTCACGATTCAATTGAAGCAACTCAATTTCTTTTGCTGTAACGTTATATTCTTTTTTATACGCTGCAGACATAGTATCGCTTTCTTTTGAGTAGCTACCTACATATGCATTTTCTGCCTTACTAATATTGATTTTAAGTTCTATTTCAGCTATTTTAATTTTTTCATTAATTAATAATATATCCGAATTATTACTTTCAAGTAATTCATAAGCTTTATCTAATTCAATAGTTGTAGTTGCAAATGAACTACCTATTAATGTTACTATTAACAAACAAACTATAAATATTGTTTTTTTCATTTCTTCTCCTCCTAAAATAATCCGTTTTCAAGTAAATTATTAAAATAACTAATTTCTAAATTATATATTCGATATTCATTAAGCAACTGAATTCTTGCCATATTTTTTTGAAATTCTACGCTAGAAGCGGTTACTTCATCTACTAATCCAGTATTCTTACTTACCAAAATATTTTTATAATTTGAAATAGCTAATTCATAGTTTGATTTTGCATTTTCTAAACTTTCAAATTGATCAACTATCTTTGAATACTGTGTATATACAGAACTATCTAAGTCATTTCTTGTTTTAATCAATTCATACTTTGCATCAATTGCACTTATCTTAACATTAAGTACATCTTCATTTCTATCGTCGCCAGATTTTGAATAAAAATCATACTTTTCTTCAAGTAATTCATTCTTACTATTAGCTAATTCTAAACTTTTACTATTAATAACTGATTCATCTAAATAAACAGCATATTCATTTATTTCATCTGAAGGAATAACTATATTTGCACTATATGAATAATTAGTTAATAAATCTTTTCCCATCAAAAGATTTAATTGCATTTCTAAATTTGAACAAGTATACTCTAAATTTTCTATTGATAATTTTTGATTAGTAAAATTACTTTTTGCTCTAAACAATTCAATTTCGCTTATCAAACCTAATTTAAATTTTGATTCTGCATTATTTGCTTGCTTTTCTAAAATATCTAAATATTCATTTTGAACTTTAATCATTTCTTCTAAATTAGATAAGTTATAATATAAAAAACTTGTTTGATATTCAATTCCAAGTTCTGCTTTCTCATAATTAACTTTCATGCTTTCATACATATTTTCTAATTCATATGGCAAAAATATTCCAAGTAAATTCATTTGAAGCCACGTTTCTCTAGGAAATCTAGGCGGAACTGGTCCATATGTACTTTTATAATGATCAAGATCATCTTCTTGATCCTCAGTTAACTCCACACCACCACGATCCAGAGCATCTAGGATTGTATAATCATTTACTTCTCTAACTGTCTTTTCCATATTGATGCTTTGAGCTTTTGCACCGTTATAATTATCTTTTAAATTATCAATAGCATCATTTAAATCTGATAAAGTCTCACTTTCGCTAATTGCATTATTAATTGCGTTATCTAAAGTTAATCCAGTATCTGCAAAAACAGACGTACTCATCAATACTACTACTATTATTATTGAATATATTTTTTTCAAGTTATCACCCCTTTACGTATATTATACACTTATTTAAAAATTTATTTATTAAATTATTATTAAATAAATAAACTCTTAAACTAATTTTTTTACTATTAATTACTTCATTTAACAACAACTCACTGTTGTATTTTTAATCATATGAAATTCAGAATCACCATCATAGCCTTTAAGAATTTTCAATGTATTCAATTCATCAACCTTATTTAAAGCAAACCCAAAAGACATTTTAAATATCATCACCAAAGACATTATAATTAATATTTTTTTCTTCACAATATACCACCCAATATTTTATTTCAAATAATCAATTGGTTGTTCTAACCATCTTTTTTCTTTTCTAAATAATAAGTTCATTACTGCATTGCCAGATACATTAATATTCTCGCCTATTTCTTTATAACTATAGTTTAATAACATTCCTTTTTTAATATATTTTAGCTTATATTCTGTTAAGTGTTAAAGTGTCTTTTTCTAGATTTATTTTTTATTAAATAAAAATCTTCTTTTGAAATACAAACTTCTTTTAATATTTGATTTAATGTTTTATCTTTTATAATAATAGGTATTTTTTCTTCAAATTGTTTTTCATATTCTCCATTTGGTTTATTGACTGATATATATTCTTCTTCATTATCAATAAAATTTACATATTTCTTAATTGCTTCTATTCTATTTGTTGAAAACATATTTAATAAGAAATGAATGTTTACAAATTCATCAATATTATTTCTATATGAGTTATCACTACTGAATTTATAATCATTTGCTTTTTCACATATTTTTGCTTTTACTGGATTTAAATGAATATATTTTAAAACTGTAAATAAATATCTTTCTTCTGCTACTAATCTATCTGTATATCTTTTACCAAAATTTCTTCCTGTTCTTTTTTCCTTAATATTATAATACTTACTATATCTATTATTCACTCTTTGCATTATTTTACTAATTTCAGCATTCATTGTTTGTATTAATATATGGTAATGATTATCCATTATTACATATGCTAAAAGTCTAAAATCACTTTCTTGTTTTGTTTCATTTATTATTTTAAGTAGCATTTCTTTTTCTTCTTCTTTTTTAAATATATATTTCTTATTGTTTCCTCTATTCACAATATGATAGACTGCTCCATAAAATTCTAATCTTGGTTTACGTCCCACATTATCCTCCAATTATTATATAAATACTAAATTATTCGATATAGTGTTATAAGTTATTTTATTTACGAAGATATTTATAGTGTTTAATCAAAATAAAAGAGAAATAACCTTTTACAAAATTAAATAATTTGATAAACTTTAATCAGATTATTTAAGGAGATTTTTATGCA
>JAMOQG010000110.1 GCA_027064135.1 Peptostreptococcaceae bacterium
TTAAATCAGGAGAATCTTTAAGTATGGCTAACAGAGTTGAATCTTTCGAAATAGAACGAAAATTTTTATAAATGAAAAACATAAACATTGATTCAAGAGAATAAGTTCTATCACGACCCATTGTTTTGTAATAAAGATTATAAAATGAGTCAGGAATAATATCAGTAAAAGAGATAAAATTTTTGAATAATTCAAAGTAATTACTTGAATTATCAGTAAGAAATTTACGAGTTTCTTTGTTGATATCAAAAAAAGAAAGTTGATAAAAGTTTGACATAGTTTTCTCCTTTCATGGGAATTTGTTTGTTATTTGTTGATATATAGATACTCATATTGGAGGAAACTATTCAAAATAAATGAAAGAAAGTTGCTGATTGCAATGGGTTGTATAGTTTTGCAATTAGCTAAATGTATTGATATTAAGGAGGAAAATTATGGATAATGAAAAATCTTTAGTTCTTATTAAACCAGATGCAGTAAAAAAGAAATTAATTGGAAGAATAATTCAGATGTATGAAGAGAATGGGTTAATAATTGAAGACATGTATATGACAGAAGCTAATTTAGAAACTTTAGAAAAGCATTATGAAGAGCATACTGAAAGAGACTTTTTTAAACCGTTATTATCTTTTATGACAAGTGGACCTATATGTGCGCTTTTGGTGTCAGGCAGTAATGCTGTGAAAGTGATAAGAGAAATTAATGGTGCAACAAATCCTGCAAAAGCGAGACCAGGTACAATCAGATATTTATTTGGTACTAGTGTGCAAAATAATGCTGTTCATGGTTCTGCTAATATAGAAGATGCTCAAAAAGAACTTAAAATATGGTTTAATTTAGACTAGTATCGTAAATGCTATTGTAATACTTTTGTAATATATTGTTGCGAGTCATCAAAAGTCATGATATAATTCTTGTAATGTTAAAATAATTTAACATTTAGTGAATATAAAAGGAGGCTAGGAAAAATGGAAAATATGAATAACAATTTACCAGAAAGAGACGGGTTTGCGTCGAAATTTGGTATTATAGCTGCAGCAGCAGGTTCTGCAATCGGTTTAGGTAATATTTGGAAATTCCCTTATATTACAGGTATTTATGGTGGTGCCGCATTTATTATAGTTTATTTGGTATGTATTACTCTTATTGGTGCACCAGTTATGTTATCAGAATTTACAATTGGTCGTAAAGCTCAAAGAAATGCAATTGGTTCTTTCAAAAAAATAGCTCCAAATTCACCTTGGTTTATAACAGGTTGGATGGGCTTTTTAGCTGCATTTTCAATTTTATCTTTTTATGGTGTAGTTGCAGGATGGTCTTTAGACTATATTGTAAGTGCTATAATGAATAAGTTTGCTACTATGGGACCTGATGAAATTGGTGGACACTTTGGTGGATTAATTAGTTCCGCTTGGAGACCAATATTCTGGCAAGTGGTATTTATGGCTATGACTGCTGGAGTTGTATTAGGTGGGGTTAAAGATGGTATTGAAAAATACGCAAAAATATTAATGCCATTATTATTAGTTATTATTGTAATTTTGGATATTCGTGCTGTAACACTTCCTGGATCTGGAGCAGGAGTTAGTTTCTTATTAAAACCAGATTTTACAAAAGTTTCAAGTGAAGCAATATTATCAGCTCTTGGACATGCATTCTTTAGTTTATCTTTAGGTATGGGTACTATGATTACTTATGGTTCTTATATTGGTAAGAAAGAGAATTTAGGAGAAGTTGCAATGCAAGTTACTATTGCTGACACATTAATTGCATTATTAGCTGGTTTAGCTATATTCCCAGCAGTATTTGCATTTGGTATTGAGCCTTCTGCTGGACCTGGTTTAGTATTTATTACTTTACCAAATGTATTCCAACAGATGCCTGGTGGATATATATTCCAAATTTTATTCTTTGTATTATTAGCTGTTGCTGCGTTAACTTCTTCAGTATCAATTTTAGAAGTAGTAGTTGCTTATTTCCAAGAAGAGAAAAATATGTCTAGAACTAAATCTGTAATAATTGCTACAGTTGCAATTACTATTTTAGGTATGGCAGCTTCATTATCAATGGGACCATGGTCAGATATAAAAATCTTATTACCAGGTTTTGGACAATTAAATATATTTGACTGGTTAGATAAATTCTCAGCTAATTATATGTTACCACTTGGTGGATTATTTATTTCGTTATTTGTTGGATTTAAAATGGACAGAGAAGATGTCTATAATGAAGTTTCAGATGAAGGCGATTTAAGTGTTTCTTATTTTGGAGCTTATATGATATTAACTAAGTTTATTGCACCAATTGGAATCTCAATTGTATTCTTACACAACTTTGGCTTATTTTAATCAATAAAATAACAATAAAAAATAACAATAAAAAAACTAGAAGCGATTGCTTCTAGTTTTTTCATTCTTAAAATTTGTATTCAGTAATTTCTTCGCAGTATGAGCAAGAATATTTTAATGTTCCATTTGAAGAAATTAATGTGAATTCTGGAATTGCGTAATCATCAGTATGACTTATACATCTAGGATTTTTACATTTTATGAAGCCTTTAATTTTTTTAGGAACTACTACATTAATTTTTTCTTTTAATTTATTGTTTTTAATAATATTTACAGTAATATGTTTATCAATCAAGCCTAATAGATTTAAATCAAAATTATATTCATTTTCTATTTTAATAATATCTTTTTTTCCTAATGTTTTACTTTGAACATTCATAAGTAATACAACTGGACTATTAACATGAGCGCTAAATAATGTATTAAATATTCTTGGTCCTTTTCCAGCAGGAATGTGATCTATAACAATACCATTATTAATACCGTTTACTGTTAACATTATATCGCCCCCAATAATTTTGCAATAAGTGCCATTCTAACATATACACCAAGTCTAGCTTGTTCAAAATAAATTGCTCTTTTATCATCATCTACTTCTTTTGAAATTTCATTTACTCTAGGTAGTGGATGCATAATTATCATATCTTTTTTTGCGGGTTCAATTTTTTCATTAGTTAATATATATGAATTTTTCAGTTTAATATAATCTTCTTCATTAAAAAATCTTTCTTTTTGAATTCGAGTCATATATAAAATATCTATTTTATCCATAACGGCTTCGAGTTCAGAAGTCTCTTCAATTTCAATATCATAGTTCAATTTTATTTCATTGACGATTGACTTGGGTAAACTCAATTCTTTTGGTGAAATTAAATAAAACTTTTTAGTATTGAATCTTGCTAAAGTTTTAATTAAAGAATGAACAGTACGTCCGAATTTTAAATCACCACACAAAGCAATAGTATGGTTAGAAACTGTATTTTTGTACTTTTTAATTGTAATTAAATCGGTTAAAGTTTGAGTAGGATGTTGATGACCACCGTCA
This sequence comes from Peptostreptococcaceae bacterium, assembly GCA_027064135.1. Classification (GTDB taxonomy): domain Bacteria; phylum Bacillota; class Clostridia; order Peptostreptococcales; family Acidaminobacteraceae; genus HSG29. The sequence goes on from JAMOQG010000110.1 coordinate 3,394, forward strand.
CCACCGTTGATAATAGGTATTGTTGAATATTCAGAAGCAAGTTTTGGAGCGCCTTCTTTTGGATGTCTCATTACAATGATATCTGTGTACGCACCCATTATTTTAATAGTGTCTCCAAGACTTTCGCCTTTCTTAGCAGAAGTGGTATTTACATCTGTAAAGCCCATTAAGTTGCCACCTAATCTAAGCATAGCAGAATCGAAACTAAATTTTGTTCTAGTACTAGGTTCAAAAAACAATGACCCTAGAATTTTTCCTTTGCATAAGTTTACATAATCTTGTGGATTTTCTTCCATTTGGATGCCCATATTAACCAATTCCATAATTTCTGAATTTGATAGATCTTTTGGCTCAATCAAATGTCTTACATTTTTCATAATTTCCTCCTTTTGATTTCTCTGAATCATTTTAAAGGTGCATATTTTAATATCTTAAGGTATAATAACATAGTATTTTAACTGAGTCAATTGAAAAGTAATTGAATCTTTAGTAAACAAGTGCTATAATGATGTAAAAAGAGTGAAGGATGGTTTATAATGAACGAAAACATTTCTATGGCAGTGATAAAGAGACTACCAAAATATCACAGATATTTAAGAGAATTATTAAAGAACGACGTTAACAGGATTTCTTCTAAAGAATTAAGTAATATTATTGGTTTTACTGCAAGTCAAATTAGACAAGATTTAAATAATTTTGGAGGATTTGGGCAACAAGGTTATGGTTATGATGTTTCTAATTTATTTGATGAAATAAATACAATATTAGGATTAGATAAAACTTATGATACTGTTATTATTGGTGCAGGAAATTTGGGACATGCACTTGCTAATTATAGTTGTTTTAATAATTTTGGGTATGACCTTAAAGGTATATTTGAAATTAGTTCAAGACTTATTGGGATGCAAATATCAAATGTAGAAGTTTATGATGTTGATTTAATGGAAGAATTTATTGAAAAAAATGATATTGATATTGCAATTATTTGTACAAATATTAATTCCGCTCAAAAAATTACTAATAGATTGGAAAAAACAAAAATTAAAGCAATATGGAATTTTGCTCCAGTGGATGTGGTTACTAAAACTGATATAGAGATTCAAAATGTGCATTTGATTGACAATTTGTTAACATTAACTTACTTTATTAAAGATAAGGAATAATTTGAAAGATAAAGGGAGGAAATATGAAAGAAATAGTAATAGCTAGTGCAGTAAGAACAGCAGTAGGCTCGTTTGGAGGAAGTTTAAAAAACATTAGGCCTGATAAGCTAGGAGCAATTTGTATTAAAGAAGCAATAAAAAGAGCAAATATTACAGTTAACGATGTAGACGAAGTATTATTTGGATCTGTATTACAATCGGGTTATGGACAAGGAGTTGCACGTCAATCAGCAATACATGCTGGACTACCAGTAGAAGTGCCTGCAACAACAATAAATATGATATGTGGTTCAGGATTGAAATCAGTATCAATGGCAATGCAATCAATAGTTGCTGGAGATAATGAAATAGTAATTGCAGGTGGAACAGAAAACATGTCAATGGCACCATATTTATTAAAAAATGCACGATGGGGTCAAAGAATGGGCGATGGCAAATTATATGATCCAATGGTAAAAGATGGACTATGGGATGTATTTAACGATTATCATATGGGGATAACAGCTGAAAATGTAGCTGAATTATATAAAATAACAAGAGAAGAACTTGATGAATTTTCAGCAATAAGCCAAAATAAAGCTGAAAAAGCTAAAAAATCAGGAAGATTTGAAGATGAAATAGTACCAGTAGAAATACCACAAAAAAGAAAAGATCCAATAATATTTAAAGATGATGAATTTATTAGAGATGGAGCAACATTTGAAGGTTTATCAAAATTAAGACCAGCATTTAAAAAAGATGGTGTTGTAACAGCAGGAAGTTCTTCAGGAATTAATGATGGAGCGGCAGCATTAGTAATAATGAGTAAAGAAAAAGCTGATGAATTAGGAATAAAACCAATGGCAACAATTGTAGCACATGCTTCAGCAGGAGTAGATCCTTCAATAATGGGAACAGGGCCAATAGCAGCTACAAGAAAAGCAATTAAAAAAACTAATTATGAAATAAAAGATCTTGATTTAATAGAAGCAAATGAAGCGTTTGCCGCTCAAGCAATAGCTGTTAATAGAGAGTTAGGATTTGACACTGAAAAAGTAAATGTAAATGGTGGGGCAATTGCGATAGGTCATCCAATAGGAGCAAGTGGAGCAAGAATACTTGTAACGCTTTTACATGAAATGGAGAAAAGAGATTCAAAACTTGGTTTAGCTACATTATGTATAGGTGGCGGAATGGGCGAAGCTTTAATAGTAAAAAGATATTGAAAAGTAAAATAGGCATAATCAAATGATTATGCCTATAATTTATTATTTACTCTGGAATTGGTGCATCTACAGGGCAAACACTTGCGCAAGCGCCACAGTCGATACATGCGTCTGCATCAATAACATAAATGTCATCGCCAGCAGTTATTGCGCTAACTGGACATTCTGCTTCACAAGCACCACATGAAATACAAGAATCTTGAATTACATAAGCCATTTTAAATCCTCCTTTAAACTTTATCAACGTTATTATACCAAAAAAAATCAATTAAAACAATGGATTATGTAAAAAATAATTAATTATTTTGAAAGGAAAAAGATGAAAATATATGCTTTAGTTGGCAAAAGTGGAACTGGGAAAAGTTATAAAGCGCTTAATGTTGCTTATAATTATAATATTGATCTTGTAATAGATGATGGACTTTTGATAAATGGAAATAAATTACTTGGTGGAAAATCTGCTAAGAAAGAAAATACTACTATTGGTGCTGTAAAAAGAGCAATTTTTCATCATAATGATCATAAAAATGAGATAATGGATAAAATCAGATTAAAAAATTATAATTCTATATTAATTTTAGGAACATCTAAAAGAATGGTAAGAAGAATTACAGATAATTTGGAATTAGGTGAGATTGATAAATATATTGATATTAATGATATATCAACTAAAGAAGAAATTGAATTAGCAAAAATGAATAGAAATAAAAAAGGAAAGCATATTATCCCGCTTCCAACGATGGAATTAAAGAAACATTTTAGTGGCTTTTTACTTGATAGAGTAAGACATATATTAAAACATGAAACTGGAAATAGAGAAATGATTGGAGAGAAAACTGTCACAAGACCAACATTTTCGTTTTATGGTAAATTTACAATATCTAATGAAACTTTAATAGATATTATTAGAATTTCAGTAAAAAACAATAAAAAAATATTATTAAGGAAAGTTAAGATTGTTAAGACGGATGATGATATTAAAGTTGCACTTAGCATAAATACATTATGTGGAATAGATATTCCGAAAGAAGTCTCTAAATTACAGCGTTGTATAATTGCTAATCTTTATCAAATGACATTACTAAATGTAATAAAATGTGATGTTATAATTAAAAATTTAAAAATAGAATAAAATATATTTACAGCAATATCTATATATGTTATACTCAATTTGCAAAGATGGTAATTATAAATTTAACAATAATTGCCATTTTAACGAGTGCCAGGAAAACGTTTTTTTAGTGGTGTTTAATTATTAAAAGGAGATGTTTAAATGAAGTACACAGAAAGAGTTTATAAGATTGTTGAATCTAAAAATGCAGAACAAAAAGAATTTTTACAGACAGTTGAGGAAGTATTTAAGTCTATTGAGCCTGTTTTAGATCAAGATTCAAGATATGAAGAACAAGCAATTTTAGAAAGAATTACTGAGCCTGAAAGACAAATAATTTTCAGAGTTCCTTGGGTAGATGATAATGGTAAATTACAAGTTAATAGAGGATTTAGAGTTCAGTTTAATGGGGCTATAGGACCTTATAAAGGCGGATTAAGATTTCACCCATCAGTATATATGGGAATTATCAAATTTTTAGGATTTGAGCAAATATTTAAAAATGCTTTAACTGGACTTCCATTAGGTGGAGGAAAAGGTGGATCTGATTTTGCACCAAACGGAAAGTCAGATGCTGAAGTTATGAGATTCTGTCAGTCATTTATGACTGAGTTATATAGACATATTGGACCAGATGTAGATGTACCTGCTGGAGACATCGGCGTAGGTGGAAGAGAAATTGGATACTTATATGGTCAATATAGAAGAATTAAAGGTAGATTTGAAAATGGCGTATTAACTGGTAAAGGTTTAAGTTTCGGTGGATCTTTAGTTAGACCTGAAGCTACTGGATTTGGAATTACTTATTTCACAAATGAAATGTTAAAAGCAAATGGCGAAACTTTTGAAGGAAAAACTGTTGTTTCTTCTGGTTTCGGAAATGTAACATGGGGAACTTGTAGAAAAGTTGCTGAATTAGGCGGAAAAGTTATTACACTTTCTGGTCCAGATGGATATATTTATGATCCGGACGGAGTTACTACTCAAGAAAAATTTGAATATATGTTAGAAATGAGAGCTAGCGGAAGAAATATGGTTAAAGATTATGCTGATAAATTTGGTGTTGAGTATTTTGAAGGTCAAAAACCTTGGGGAACTAAAGGCGATATCATAATCCCATGTGCTACTCAAAATGAAATCCATATGGAAGATGCTAAAAAAATAGTTGCAAATAATATTAAATTTGTTTGTGAAGGTTCTAATATGCCTACAACAAATGAAGCGTTAACTTATTTACAAGAGCAAGGCCTTATTGTAGGACCTGCAAAAGCTGCTAATGCTGGTGGAGTTGCTACTTCTGGTTTAGAAATGTCACAAAATAGTATGAGACTTTCATGGACAGCTGAAGAAGTAGATGCAAAATTAAAAGAAATTATGGTTACTATCCATAAAAACTGTGCTGATGCATCGGAGAGATTTGGTTTAGGTTATGATTTAGTAGCTGGCGCAAATATCGCTGGTTTCTTAAGAGTATCTGAAGCTATGATGGCTCAAGGTAATTACTAAAATTATAAATAATAATACAATCTCCTCTTTTTAAGGGGAGATTTTTATTATAAAATATACATATAATAGGTGGTGGTGATGTGAATATTGAAATTAAAGACTTAGATAAAAATATGATGAATAAAGCTGTTAATCGTGTAAATAGACTAATAAAACCTAAAGGATCTTTAGGTTATCTTGAGGATATTTATATTAAATTAGCTGGAATTACAGGAAAGCTATATCCTGAAATTGAAAAAAAGTCCATTATTGTAATGGCGGCGGATCATGGAATAGTTGATGAAGGAATTTCTACATCAACAAGTGAAATTACACTTTTTCAAGCTGAGAATATGATAAGAAAAATTACTGGAGTGTGTGCTTTAGCTCATCAAGCAAAAGCTGATGTAGTAGTTGTTGATATAGGTATAAATGGTAATGTAAAAGAAAAAAAAGCAATTAATAGAAAAATCAAATATGGGACAAATAATTTTTTAAAAGAAGATGCAATGACTAGAGAAGAGGCAATTAAATCAATAAATGTTGGGATTGAAATTGCCGAAAAAGAAATTAAAAAAGGTGTAAACCTTTTAGGAACTGGCGAAATGGGTATTGGAAATACGACCGCATCTTCAGCAATTGTTTCTGTAGTTTGCGATCTAGAGCCAATTGAAGTTACAGGAATTGGAGCAAATCTACCTACTGAAAAAGTATCTTATAAAGCTGATGTTATAAAAAGAGCTATTAATAATAGAAAACCTAATATTGATGATGGAATTGATATATTATCAAAAGTTGGCGGTTTAGAAATAGGCGGAATGGCTGGAGTTATGCTTGGTGGTGCTAAAAACGGTGTACCTGTTGTTATTGACGGATTCATTTCTACTGCAGCTGCATTAATAGCTTACAAAATCAATCCAAAAGTACTTGATTATTTAATTCCGTCACATAAATCAATGGAAAAAGGAGCTCAAGTAGCATCGAAATATTTGAATTTAAATCCTCCTTTGGAATTAGGGTTAAGGTTAGGTGAAGGTACTGGAGCAGCTATAATGTTTAATGTGATTGAAGCTGCAACATATATGAATTTAGATATGGTAACATTTGAAGAGGCTGGATTTGAAGTGAAATAGTAATTTATAAGAAACATACAATCATTTTTTTGTATACTTAATATTTCTGTGATATTATTATATAAAGTATATAAAGGGGAAGATATGAATAAGGAAATTGGTATTAAATTAAGTAAAATTATTGCTAATGGTTATATTGGTAAATCTAAAGTTTTAACTGGTAAAAAAGCACTTGGTAATATTGTTACTAAAATAAATGTAATGGTAGATCCTGATATTTTAAAATGGGTAAATGAAGGAGAGTTTATTCTTTCTACATCGTATTTTTTTAAAAATTCATCTTTAGAAGTTCAAACAAAAATGATTAGAGAAATGGCAAGATTGAAAGTATCAGCTTTAGGTATTAAAGTAAAACCATATTTAGATAAATTGCCAGATGAAATAATTGAATTAGCTGATGATTTAAATTTTCCAATTATTGATATTGATTATGAAATTTCTTTTACAAGTATTATGATACCGATATTACAAGAAGTATATAATAAACAATCTCAGATAATTAGAAAAGTTGAAATTATTCATCAGGACAATATGAATGTTGTTTTAAAAGGTGGCGGTGTTAAAGATATTTTAAAAAGTCTTTCTAAAACAATGATAAATCCTATTTATGTAGTAGATCATCATTTTGAAGAAATTATAAAACAAAGTAGTATGGAAAATAAAAAAGAAAAGCAATTAGTTGAAATAATTGATAATTTTTTTGAATCTAAAAAAAATAATATGATGATTTCAAAGACATCAGAAAGGTCGGTTTTTATTGATGGTAAGGAAGTAAAACAATTAATGGTTCCAATTATGGTAAAAAATAATGTATACGGTCATTTGATTACTTTTGGAATTAATCAACCGCTTCAAAAATTTGATATATTAAATTTAGAATCTAGCTCAAATGTGATGGCTTTAGAATTTTTAAAGAGATTATCAGTTCAGGATGTAGAGAATAGATATAAAGCAGAATTTTTTGAGGATTTAATTTCATTTGACAAAAAACGAATTAATAAAGCAATTGAAAGATCGAATCATTATGGTTTTAATAATGATGCATTTTATACTGTAATAAAAATTAAAATTTATAATAAGTTTCCTGAAACGGATAAGGATTTTTTAACACAAATAATTAATAAATCAATATATTTAATAAATTTAATATGTAAAGATAAAAAGAAGCCATTTTTAATTTCAAATAAAGGAAATGATATTAATATTCTTGTTATGTTTGAAAATGATGAAAATAACGCACAAAAAATTGAGGTGCTTGTAAAAAATATAGATATGATATTGAAATCAAAAATTAGTAATCTAGAAAATTGCTTTGGAGTTGGAAGAAATTACAAAGGCCTTATAAATGTACATAAAAGCCTAAATGATGCTGCGAAAGCGGTGGATGCATATTTGAATTATTCAAATGATAGAATAATATATTTTGATAAACTTGGAATTTACAAGTTGTTTTGTCACGATGTTATAAAAAAGGAACTTATTGAGTTTTACAATTTAACTTTAAAGAAATTAGTGGAATATGATAATAAAAGAGATGCAAATTTAGTGAAAACTATGGAAATGTATTTTGAAAAAAATGGCAATTTAAAAAAAATGTCTGAAGAACTATACACTCATTATAATACCATTCTTTATAGAATGAAAAGGATTCAAGAAATATTAGGTATTGATATTAATGATAGAAGTGATAGATATAATATTGAAACGGCTTTAGAGATTTATAAAATTATTAAGAATGATAATTAATAAACACAGAAAATTATTGTTAAGTTTAAATTTATCACTTATAATGAGTATAGATTGTCGAATTTTTAAGTTTTAATTGGAGGGGAAAATGAAAACAGATGTACAGATTGCACAAAATGCAAATAAAAAACATATTTTAGAAATAGCAAAAGAATTGAATATTGATGAAAAAGATGTAGTTTTATATGGAAATGATAAAGCAAAAATTGATTTATCTGTTTTAGAAGAATCTACAAATGAAAACGGAAAATTAATTTTAGTTACTGCAATTACTCCTACACCTGCAGGAGAAGGCAAAACAACTACTAATGTTGGATTAAGCATGGCTTTAAATAAACTTGGTAAAAAAGCATTTACTACATTAAGAGAGCCATCTTTAGGACCATGTTTTGGGATAAAAGGTGGAGCTGCTGGTGGTGGATATTCACAAGTTGTACCGATGGACGATATTAATCTTCACTTTACTGGTGATATTCATGCTGTAAGCACTGCAAATAATTTATTGGCTGCACTTATTGATAATCATATTCACAGATCTAATCCTTTAAACATTGATCCTAGAAGAATTGTGTGGAGAAGAGCAATGGATATGAATGATCGTGTATTAAGAGATATTACTATTGGTCTTGGGAAAAGAGGAAATGGTGTTGTTAGACAAGATGGATTTGATATTGCAGTAGCATCAGAAATTATGGCAATTTTATGTTTAGCTGATAACATGGAAGATTTGAAAGTAAGATTAGGAAAAATGATTATTGCATATACTTTCGATAACAAACCTGTAACAGCAAAAGATTTAGGAGCTGTTGGTTCTATGGCGTTATTGTTAAAAGATGCAATTAAGCCAAATTTAGTGCAAACAGTTGAAAATACACCAGCAATTGTTCATGGTGGCCCATTTGCCAATATTGCTCATGGATGTAATTCAGTAGTGGCTACTAAAATGGCATTGAAACTTGCTGATTATGTTGTAACTGAGGCTGGATTTGGAGCAGATTTGGGTGCTGAAAAGTTCTTTAATATTAAATCTAGATATGCTGAATTAAAGCCAAATGCAGTAGTTATTGTTGCAACTGCAAGGGCATTAAAAAGACATGGTGGAGCTAAAAAAGGTGAATATGAATTTGAAAATATGCATGCATTAGAAATTGGGTTTGAAAATTTAGAAAAACACATTGAAAATGTTAAAAAATTCAATGTACCTGCTGTTGTTGCTATTAATAAATTTCCTACAGATACGGATAAAGAATTAAAATATATTGAAGGAAGATGTAATGAACTTGGTGTTGAAGTTGCTCTTTCTGAAGTTTGGGGAAAAGGATCGGAAGGCGGATTGGATTTAGCTAAAAAAGTAATTGAATTAGTGGAATCTGATCAAGCTGATTTCTCACCATTATATGATTTAGATTTACCGTTAATTGAAAAAATTGAAATTATATGTAAAGAAATGTATGGTGCTGATGGTGTTGAATTTTCTAGTCTAGCATTAAAAAACATTAAAAAATATGAAGAGGATGGATATAGAGAATTACCAATTTGTATGGCTAAAACTCAAAGTTCATTATCTGATGATCCTACTAAAATTGGAAGACCAAGAGGATTTAAGATTTCTATAAGTGATGTTAAAATATCTGCTGGTGCTGGATTTGTTATTCCAATGGCAGGAAATGTAATGAGAATGCCTGGTTTGCCTAGTGTTCCTGCAGCAATGAAGATGGATATTAAGAAAAATGGAGAAATTGTAGGATTATTCTAGTAATTAGGATGCTTTATCAAAAGATTATATCTTTTTATAAAGCATTTTTTTGAAGATAGAAAGGATAATTATGGTTGATTTACATGTTCATTCAAGTTTTTCAAGTGATTCAAATGAGAAAATGGAAGATATTGTTATAGAAGCAATTAATAGAGATATTAAAACGATAGCTTTTACTGATCATATCGATTATGAATATTCAGATCCTAATATTTGTTTTGATTTTGATATATCAGAGTATTTTTCTGAAATTGAAAGACTTCAAAATAAATACAAAAGTAAAATAAAAATACTAAAAGGTTTAGAACTTGGACTTCAGAGTCATATTATTGATAAACTTAATGAAATTTCAAATAAAAATGAATTTGATTTTATTATAGGATCTTTCCATACTGTAGAGAAAAAAGATTTGTATAATGGAGATTTTTATAAAATGAAAACGGCAGAAGAAATGTGGGATGTCTATTTAGATGAAGTTTATGAAACAATTAAGAATTTTGATAATTTTAGCGTGCTTGGGCATTTAGATTTAATAAAACGATATTCTGAATCTGTGAGAAAGGTTGATTTTTCATATTATAGAAATAAGCTTGAGAAAGTTTTTAGTGAAATAATAGAAAAAGGAATTGGAATTGAAGTAAATACATCTGGATTAAGAGGAAACTATGGTCTAAATGAGACTTTGCCTTCAAAAAAAATATTAAAACTGTATTATGATTTAGGCGGAAGAATTATAACGATTGGATCTGATTCACACGATAAATCAACTATTGGTGATAATTTTATTGAAGCAATTAAATTTATTAAGAATATTGGCTTTAAAGATATATATGTCTTTGAAAAAATGAAAAATGATAAAATAAATATTTAATATTAAAAAAAACTAACCGATTTGGTTAGTTTTTTGTTTTACTTAAAGGCTTCTTCTTTTAAAATATCAGCCAGATCAGTTTTTTCCCAAGGAAGATCGAGATCGTTTCTTCCAAAATGACCGTAAGCTGCAGTTTGTTTGTAAATTGGTCTTCTTAGATCAAGATAGTCAATGATTGCAGATGGTCTAAGATCGAAATGTTTTTCAACTAAAGCTTCGATTTTTTCAATATCAATTTTTTCAGTATTAAATGTCTCAATAAATATTGAAACTGGATGAGCAACGCCTATTGCATATGCAAGTTCTATTTCACATTTATCAGCAAGACCTGCAGCAACGATGTTTTTTGCAACATATCTAGCGGCATAAGCAGCAGATCTATCAACTTTTGTTGGATCTTTTCCACTAAATGCTCCGCCACCATGACGTGAATATCCGCCGTAAGTATCAACAATTATTTTTCTTCCTGTTAAGCCAGCATCACCTTGAGGTCCGCCAATAACGAATTTTCCGGTTGGATTAACATAATATTTTGTGTTTTCGTCTAATAGACTTGGATCAATTATTTCGTTAACTGCATATTTTATTAAATCTTCTTTAATTTGTTCTTGTGAAACGTTAGGTGAATGTTGCGATGACATAACTATAGTATCTATTCTAGCAGGTTTGTCATCGTGATATTCAACGGTAACTTGAGTTTTGCCATCAGGTCTTAAATAATCAAGTTTTCCTGATTTTCTAAGTTTAGTCATTTTTTGAGCTAATTTATGAGCAAGTACTATTGGTAGTGGCATTAATTCTTCAGTTTCATTACATGCAAATCCAAACATTAAACCTTGGTCGCCAGCACCTAAATCTTCAAAGTTTTTATTACCTTCCTTTGATTCAAAAGAAGCATTTACGCCCATCGCTATATCAGTTGATTGTGGATCAATTGCAGTAAGAACTGCACATGTTTCAGAATCAAATCCGTATTTGGCTCTTGTATAGCCGATTTCTTTAACTGTATTTCTAACAATGCTTTGCATATCAACATAACAATTGCATGTGATTTCTCCTGTTAATAATACTAATCCAGTAGTTACGCTTGTTTCACAAGCAACACGTGCATTTGGATCTTTTTCAAAAATAGCATCCAAAACTGCATCAGAAATTTGGTCGCACATTTTATCTGGATGTCCTTCAGTAACAGATTCTGAAGTAAAAAATCTTTTCCTCATTTTAGTTCCTCCTCTTATTATATGAAATTTATAGAATATTACGTATAAGTTTATACTTTATAATTAAACGGTTAATTTTTAAATAAAAAAACCTTCACATAAAATGAAGGTTATGAAAGCCTCATTTTTCAGTATGAACTGTAGGATTTAGCACCTGAATTAGGTTGCTGGACTTCATAGGGCCTATTCCCTCCGTCACTCGTAATAAGGTAATATTCAATTTGCTTAAACATTATAGCATAGGAATTAATATAAATCAAACTAATTAAAAATTAGTTTTAAAAGTCCAACAAAAACAGTAACTATTAGAATTGGTACTAGCATTATTGCAATAAGTGGAAATATTAAAAAAAAATAGAAATCATTAATATACCTATTAATAACTTAATAAGTAATGATGTTGCAAAAAACATGATTTTAAATAAAATAATAAAAATTATTAAAAATAAAATTGCGTTCATATTATCACCTCTCTGTGAATATTATAAACTGAAATTATTAATGAAAATTAAATGGATTATTAAAAAATGATTAGAAATAACAAAAATTATGATACTATTAATATATAGTTTCTTCGGAGGTGAAATAATGATTTCAGTTTTAGATTTTCAGTTTTTTTTAGGTATAATGTTTGCGGTAACAGTTGTGTTATTAATTATGGTTATTTATTATTCAAAAGCTTTTATAAACATTAAAAATATTATGAAAAATTCTATTGATAAGAATAATTTGTTGATTAATGAAAACGATGGATTGAAAACCGAATTAGCAAATAAAATGGAAACTATTGATTTAGAGTATACTAATATTGATATAAAAAGAAGGATGATTGAATTTGAATTTGCATCTATAAAATTCAAATTTGAGGATAAAAATATATATTTATTAAATGCTATTGAAATAGGTGAAAATTTATTAAATGATTACCAAACAAATGCTAAGTTCTTAGAAGGTAGTATGAATCTAGGACTTCTTAAATTTAATGTGTTTAAACTTAAACTTGAATTAGCTAAGAAATTATATAATGAGGAAAAGCTTAAAAATGCACTTGATATTCTTGACAATATAGAAATTGTTGAAAAAAAATATAATATGGAAAAAGAAATATTAAAAACTAAAATATATTTTAAAATGTTTAAAAAAAATGGAGATGTAAATTATATTTTAAAAGTGCGTAAAATTGGTAATGTAGATATTTTAGCTCAACTGTATGTAATGGTAAGTGAGTATCAAAAAGCTTATGATCTAGTTAAATTTATAAATAATGATGATATTAAATATTATGTTTCTGCAAGTTTTTTTCATAATAAGAATGATTTTACAAAAGCAATTAAATTATATAAAAAATCAAATCTTAAAGAGTCTAAAGATAAATTAAGTTCACTTTATTTTAAAAACAATAAATATTTTGAAGTTATTAATTTATTTAGTGAAATTGAATATAATAATAGTTTTATTATATTGAGTTCTTTTTTAGCTCTTGATAGATATGAAGAAGCAAAAGAATTGTATCTTAAGTTTCAATCAAAAGAAAATAAATTTATTATAATTGACTACCTTCAAACAAAATTGTTTATTAAAAATGATAATTTTTATAGAAAGGAAATTAATACTTTTATTGATTATAAAAATGAGACTTCATTGGAAAAATATTTTATTGAATATCTTAGAGTTGGTGAAATAAAAGATAATAATCCGCTGTCTAAAAACAGATTACAAAAATCACTTATTAAAACAAAAATAGTTTCTTCAATTGAGAGACTGAAAAAAAATGATATTGAGAAATATAAATATCCTTGGGTGTTTTTAGAAATTTTTGAATTGCTTCTTAGATATAGTGATTATAAAAATTCATTAATGAATTTGTTATATGTACTTAAGAATATCGATGAATTTTCTTATTCAAAATTATATGTTTTTAATAATTTCATTAAATGGAGCAATAAATTCATTGCTAGTAATTTTGAAAGCGATGAAAAAACAATTATTGAGAAATTTAATACTTATTTTAAAGATAAAAATTTTGAGAATGAAATCATTCTAAAAAATATTTTTAAAATGATTCTTATAAAAGATTATATGGATATTGATGCTTTAGCTTATATAAATGATATTGAAACAAAAAATGAAACTGAAAATTATTATTTAGGAAATATGTATTATTCTTTTAAACTATACGATAAATCAAAAGAAATTAATAATGATTTAATTATAAGTTCAAAGTCAGAAGATCTAATTGCAATGGCTTTAGTTTTAAGAAGTAAAATTTATTTAAGTAGAAAAGCATATGAATATGCATTATTTGATTTGAAAAACGCTTCTGAAAGAAAAACTAATAAATGTTATTTTGATGTAAAATATCTTGTCTCTTATATTTATTATGAAATTTATATTGATTTAAATATGCAAAATAAAAAAAGAATTCCAAATAGAACATTAATTGGGAGTAATGAAAGAATTTATTTTTTTAAGGCTTTAGAAGAGATTGAATTAACGGTAAAAGAAATGGGAGGAATAAATTATAAAATTTTAAATTTATATTTAAAATTAAAAAGAGTGAAAGTTTCTATGGAGATAAAATTAAAAGTTGTAAATAATATTGAATTTTTAATTAATTCTAAAGATAAAATAAGTGATGAGAATATTAAAATTCTTAGGAATGAATATTCTAAAATAAAATTAATAATTGATGATATAATTAGCATGGGAAATACAGTGAAATTTGATTCTTTGGATGAAGAATATTTATTAAATAAAAAAGAGTTTTATAAAGAGTATAAAATAGTTAAGTTGTATGGTAGGAAAAGAAAAAATGGTAATGTGATTGACTTAAATTATTAATATTGAGGTGAAAAATGCAAGATTTCAGAATAAAATATTCATGGTTTAAAGTAATACAAATTAATTCTGAAGATGAAGAGATGTTTTTAGAGATGTTCTATTTAAATAAAATACCAATAAAAATAAAGGACAATATGGTTTATTGCCCTTTTCAGTATGTTGAAACTGTAAATGTAATAATTACTGCTCATTATGATAATAATCTATCTCAAGAATATTATGGCACATTTGAAAATAGCAGCAAATTTGAATATCGATCAAATAAAAACATTGTAAAAAGAAGTTGGCTAAAAGTGATAGGTCCTGTAATTTTAGTAATAATTTTATTAGTTTTTTTTAAATTTCTTTTTCAATATGGTGTTTTATAATAATTTTTTAATTTCTTTATCAAATTCTTTAAATGAACTTTTAGCTTCGTATGTGTAATTGATTTTATAAGTAGTATTGTCCTTAAATATTAATATTAGTGAAAATAAAAATTTGTTTTTATTGTTTTCAATTTTTAAGTTTCTAATTTTTTTTATAGGGATATATACCCAAGTACCGCCATATAAACTGGTATCAGGTTTGCTTAATTCATCAGTTTCTTTTATAAAAACAAGTTCATTAGTACTTAAAATTGTTAGATTACTTTCAATATTTTGTTTTTTATTTGCTGATTGATAGACCGTATCAATAATATCTTCACGACGTTTCATTGCAAATTTTGAATAATTGAATAATTTTAAATTTATATCTTTCAAATAATCTAGTTTTGATGATTTTAAATCTTTAAAATACTGATTGTTTTGATAATTTCTAATTTTTTTTATTATTGCATGAAAATATTCTTCATTTGCTGTATTGAAGTAAATTTTTTTATTTACTAGTCCATTATTAATTAGTAATGATGAATTTAAAAGAATTATTGTTAATTCAATATAGTTAATATCATTGTATTTCAATTCAGTTGTAATTACGGTTTTATCTAAAGTTTCAAGGATATAAAGAGATGAATCGAATGATAAAATAAATATTTCGGATAAATTGTGATTTTTTTCAAAAGGTATTTTTAAAATGAGAGGTCGTATATTGCTATGAATGTTTTTAATTTCATCAATTTTATTTTGTATATCCAATGATAAACCAGAGAAATCAGTAATTTTTTTAGTCCACGTGTCCGTTGTAAATAAGTTTTCCATACTTTGCCTCCTTGTAGGTTATTACAACACTAGCTATAATATATATACACCAAAATTCAAAAATTAAACATTTTATTCATTTAAGAAAGTAGGAGAAGGTATGAATATAAAAAAAATATTTGATGTATTATTATGTCATGTTTACTATGAAACAGAATCTATTTTAAATGATGCAAAAGTACTTCATATAACAGATACTCCATTAGTATCGCATGGTGCATTGTTGAAATTTATAAAAGAAATTAAACCTGATTATATTATTCATACTGGAGATATTGTTGATAATATAAAATTAGAATTATATCCAGATAGAATAGATGATTATAAGAAAAGTGCTAAAAAATTTATTTCAGAATTAATGAAATATAGTGACAATATTATTATTGCTATTGGGAATCATGATGATTATAAATTTATTTCAGATACATTTAAAGAAATTTTAGTTATTGAAAAATTTAGAGTGGTTGATATAGAAAATAAGAAATTTTTACTAGTTCACGATGTTAAAGATATTTTTAAAAGAAATGATTTTGATGATTTTGATTATATTCTATATGGACATACATATTATAACGATGAAATTGAAAAAAAATATAATTTTTATAACGGTTTGGAATCGATAAATTTAATTTATCCTAAATTGAATATTGTTCAAAAATTCAAATATCCAAGAGGAACTGATGATAGTAGATTAATGAAATTTAGGCTTGGAATTTAAAGGTGGTGGCATATGAAATTTTTTAAAAACTGTCCGGGTATTTTAATAGTGTTTACAAATGAATATGAAAAAATGATTGACTATTTTAAAGTAGAATATGAAATATATTTTGAAGAAAGATTAGATGAGAAACAGCCAAAGAATATTGAAAGAGTATTGAATAAAGCAACTGAAGGAAGTACGATAGTTGTGCTTACTGATAAGTTTAAAAAATTTGTTTCTTATGAAGATGCTAAAAAAACTCTTATAATTAATGCAAGAGTGAACAAAATATTAGAAGATATTATTAATAACGATGTTGGTTATTTAATTGATAAAATAAGAAAAGGGCCAGAACTTATAGCGATGCGTAATTATGGTGATATGGAGAAGTTTTTTAAAAGTATAAAAGAGGATTTTAAAGGTCAAGAAGGAGAAGTTCTTAATTTTTTGGAGTCAAAAAATAGTGGAACTGTAATAACTATCACGGATCATAGTGTTAATAAAAAAATAAGTATTAATAATTTATATAAAAAGGCTATTTACACACCAATATTGAAAAATAATGTTTTAAATCAGATAAATGTTAATATTTTTAAATATATTAACGAAAGTATTTCAAAAACAGGATGGAACGAATATAAAATTAAAATATATGATTCATATGATCAATATAAATATCATTATAATAGATTGTTGTTTTTAATTGATATATTAAATTTAGGATTAGTTTTAAAAGAAGGCTGGGGACTTGATGCTGGAACTATTTTTAGGCATGTTGAAGTATATGAAATATTTTTGTATTCTACTATAAAAAAAGAAAATTTAAAAGGGATCTTAGTAGGTGCAGAATATTTAGATAACGGCGAAAGATTTGTTGATCTTGATTTATTTGTAAATAAGAAAAAAGTGAAATGGACTGATCTTAAAAATGATGAAGTGTTTAAAAAAGAAGAAGTTGGAAAAAAATGTAGAGAAAAACTTATGAATAGGCTTGATAGTAATGAAAGAAAATTTTTGTTGGATATAGAAAAAAGAATGATTGATGAAAAATAGTAAAGTAATTGAAATGTAATGAAAAAGTTAAAAAAAAATGGTATAATATATGTAAATGTATAGTATTTGGAGGAGATTTATGTTTAAAAATAAAATTATTTCAGTTATTTTAGTGCTGTTTTTATTAAGTGTGCCAATGAGTTTTGCTGTTTCTGAATTTTCTGATGTTACAAGTGAGTTTTGGGGTTACAATATAATTCAAACTGTTTCAGCAAATGCAGTTATGGAAGGTTTTGATGATGGGAAATTTTACCCTAATAATGAAGCAACAAAACTTGAAGCAATATTGACAATTTATAAGACAATGAAAAATAATAAAGTGTTAAACATTGAAGATGTTACAGCTTTAGTTAATGAATATAAAAGTGTAATGGAAGAAATTGGAATTCCACCAATGCTTGCACCTTATAGTGATGGAGATGTTTATCCTGCGGTTGCATTTGCTTTAAAAAATGGAATTATTACAGAATCTGAATTGAAATATTTTATTGAAGATTCAAAATTATCTTCTATATCAAAAATTGAGGTTTCAGTTTTTTATGCAAAAGCTTTAAATTTGGTTAAAAAAGAAAATTTATATGATGATATTATTTCCTTTGATTATAAAGATCAATTTGAAATTACTAAAGTTGCAGCTCCTTATGTAGATTTATTGATAAAACACAATATAATTTCAGAAAAAGGTGATAGTGAAGGTAAATTTAATCCAAATCAAATTTTGAATAGAGTGATTTTAGCGGTATTTGCAAATGGTTTTGATAGTGCAATAAAAAATACTGATGTTCCATCTGAATCTGATGATGCTAAAATAGGTAATATTGTTGAAGCTTCAGGAGAAATTTCATATGTTCATGAAGCAATGAATATTATTGAAATAAAAGATAATAATAATAGTTCTCATGTTTATGATTTAGATAATACTAAAGTATATATTAATGGTAACAAGGCTAATACTTCGAATTTAGAAGCTTTGCAAAGTGTAACATATTCATATCAAGATGATAAAATTATTGAGATTAATGTAGTTCAAACATACGAAAAAATTGAAGGTACGATTGTTAAACTTTCTAAAAAATTCGTAACTGATATGGAATCATATCAAGTAATAGCAATCAGTGATGTGGATGGAAATAATAAATATTTAAAAATATTTGATTCTACATATGTTAAAATTGATGAAAAAGAAAGTTCGGTTGATAATTTAATTGAAAATTATAAAGTTGTTGTTGATTATTCAGATTTAGATGCAAAAATAATTAAAGCATATAGTGAAAGTAGTATTTTAACTGGAGTATTAACAAGACCGGTAGATGCTGATAATCTTGTCAAAGTTGAACTTAATGATGGAACTGAATTTATTGGAGTTGCTGAAAATATTGATGAGACTGTTCAAAGAGGTGAAATCGTAAAATTATATTTAAATTATGGAAAAATAGTAAAAGTTGAATCAACTGGTAAAAAATCTGTGGTTAATGGAACAATTAGTGAAATTGTAATTTCTAGTACACCAAGCATTGTTATAGTTAAGGAAGATGGTTTATCTGAAAGATTTAATGTTCTTGATAATACAGAAATTGTAGATTTTAATACGGATGAAAATTTAAAAATTTATGATTTAAGACTTTCAAGAGCTTGTGAACTTAATGTAAATGCAATGGGTATTTCTAAAATAAGTTTAGTTAAACCAATTGAAGAAATTAAATTTAGCGGTGTTGTTGAAAACATTTATTTGGAATTGAATTTAATTGAAGTATTAAATCAAAATGATGAAAATATTAAAGTCGGTTTTAGTACAGATAGTAATTTTAAAGCAATTGATTTTGAAAAAGGTGATAAAGTTTATATTTCAGGTGTGAAAGTATCAGATGAACTTTTTCAAGCTAAAAACATTGTTATTGTTGATTAGTTAATTAATTATTAATATTTATTGAAAGCAGGATTAAAAGCCTGTTTTTTTTTTGTAAATAAGTTGTTAATCAGGTATCAAAAAGTGGTATTATTAAGTATGGGGGTGTTTTAAATGAAGAGCAGTGATATTGAAAGAACATTAGAAGAAATTTTAAAAATTGATATCGAAGCATCAAAAAAGGAAAGTGAAAAATCCATTCTTAAGGAAAAATACAACGAAGAAATTTCTATTAAAAAAAGAGAAATAGAACGCGAATATTTTAAAGAAGCCAGAAAGAAAGTGAAAATTGAAAAAGGAAAAATTGTTCGTGAAATGAATGATATTGTAAATAGTATAAATAGAAATACAGAGAAAGAAGTTGAAAGATTAGAATTTTTATTAGATAATAATATCGATGAAATTACGAGTAAGATATTTACTAAAATTTTGAATAATATTTAATATGAGGTGTTAATATGAAAAATGTTGCTGATTTCGCTGCGTTAAATACAAAAATAAGAGTAATGGAACGTGAAATGTTAAAAGACAATGATTATTTACACTTGATAAAACTAAAAAATTTAGATTCGATTATAGAATATTTTAAACTGAATACTTCATATGCTAAATTATTTGAAAATTCAAAAAAATATAATCTTGCGAGTGTAGAGAAATTATTTTATGATAATTTGTTAGTAAAGTATGATAAAATAATTTGTTATTTACAACTTGATTATAAAAGGCTTTTTAAGAAAATTTTTATGCGATATGAGGTTGAGAACCTAAAGGTTTATATTAGAAGAATTGATAGTGGAATAAGTGTTAAGGAATTATATCATATGTTTGAAAACGAAAAATTTTCAAATATAGATTATAAAAAAATAAGTAGTTCAAAAAGCATGAGTGAATTAGTGGGAAATTTAAAAGAAACTGATTATTTTGAGGTTTTGTCATATCATGTAAATGATAAAAATAGATTGTTTTATATGGAAATGAGTTTGGATATTTTTTATTTTAAAGAACTCGATAAAGAAATGAAAAAAACAATTGGTAGAAATAAAGAAAATACAATTTTAGAAGTACTTGGAAAAAATTCTGATTTATTAAACATTCAATGGATATATAGAGGCCTTAAAAATTATAAATTATCATCAGAAGAACTTTTAAATTATGTGTTATTGACAGGGAGTAACTTGAATTATAAAGATTTAAAGAAATTATGTTACTCAAAAAATATAGAAAGTTTAGTAAATCAAATAAAAGAATCAAAATATGGATTTTTATTTAGTGAAGAAGGAAATTTTGAACTTTTAATGGAGAGAAATGTTGAGAGGTATATTTATAATTTATTTAAAAACATTGAAAAAATATCGACAATGAATTTAAATAAATCAATTTCATATATGCATAAACTGGAATATGAAATGCGCGATGTTTTTACAGTAATGGAAGCAGTAAGATATAATTACAATCCGGATGAATTAAGAAAAATGTTAGTACGAGAGTTAGAAAGGAGGTAAATGTGTCTGTTGAAAAAATGAAAATAATGAATTTGGTTGGACAGTTGGATGATTACAATGATATTATGAGAGAAATTATTTTAGCAAATAATATTCAATTGATTAATGCTTATAATCAAATTGATGAAAGTAAATTCACTTTAGAAATGGCAAAGGATAATATCGATGAAATTGTTGATATGTCACATATTGGGATATATGAAAATGATTTTGAAATATCTGAAATTGAGCGAAAATTGAATGAAATCATTAAAAATATGGATGATGAATTTAATTTGGATTTTAATGTTTTAGAACAATCTTATAATTTTCAAGTGGTAGTAAAAAAAATAAATACAGTATATGACTTACTTAAAGAAGATAATTCAAAAATTGAATCAATCCTTAATAAAATAAAAATCCTAAAAAAAATGTTAAGTGTTGAAGCTTTGATAAATATTGATTTTGATTTTAGAAGTTTATTTTCGATGAATGTATTTAACATTAAATTCGGAAGAATGGGCGTTAAGAATAGAAAAAGATTAAATATGAATTATGAAAATGTTACAGCTGCTGTAATGCATATTGAAACGCATTATGCAGATGATTTATATTTAATTGTATATCCTAAAGAATTAGAAAATGAAACTGAGAGGATATTAAAATCGGTTTATTTTGAAGAGATATATATTGATGAAAAGTTTTTAGGGAAACCTATTGAAATATTAGAAGCGATTAAAATAGAAATGAAATTATTAAAGGAAGAACTTAATAATTTACATGAAAGAATTAATGAAATGAAAGAAAATTATTATAAAGAGAGTTATGAAGCTTTTTCTTTTATTCAGATGCAGAAAAAAATAATTGAATTTAGTGCTTTGATTGCTTCAACTAAGCATTTCTTTTATTTATCAGCTTGGATTCCTGAAAGTGAAATTGAAGTTACTAAGAATTTTATTGAAAAAAATGATCGTAATGCAATAATTGAATTTGTTGATAATTCGAGAACGAGTATAAAGCCACCTACAAAATTAAAAAATAATTGGTTTTCAAAACCATTTGAAATGTTAGTAAATATGTATGGAGTGCCTAATTATTATGAAATTGATCCAACTATGTTTTTTTCAATTACGTATATGATTTTATTTGGAGCAATGTTTGGTGATTTAGGGCAAGGATTGGTATTTGCTTTAGTAGGATTATATTTAATTAAAATAAAAAATCAAGATATATTTGGTGGGCTTGCACTTAGAGTTGGAATTAGTTCTATGTTTTTTGGTTTTCTTTATGATTCTTTCTTTGGATATGAACATGTTATAAGCAGAATTATAGCTTTAAACATATATATAAGACCTATTGAAAATGTTAATATAATGTTGATAACGGCTGTTGTATTAGGTATTGTATTATTATTTATTGGATTTGGGTATTCAATTTATAATAAGTTAAAAATTGGTGATATTAAAGAAGGCGTATTTGGAAAAAATGGCATTACAGGTCTTTTATTATATGCTTCACTTCTTATAATAGTACTTGTGAAATTAATGGAGAGTATAAATATAAATACTTTTATATTTGTTATTATTTCTATTGTTGCAGTGATTTTATTATTATTAAGAGAACCTATAACAAATAAAATATTAAAAAATGATAAATTATATTCTGAATCGGCTTCAGATTATTATGTTGAAAGTGCTTTTGAACTATTAGAAACATTTTTAAGTATGCTTTCTAATACTGTTAGTTTTATTAGGATTGGGGCGTTTGCATTAACTCATGTCGGTCTTTTTATTGCCTTTCACACAATGGCAAGATTGATTGGATCTACTGCAGGTGATATTTCAATGTTCTTTATAGGTAATGTTATAATTATTCTTTTAGAAGGATTAATTGTATTTATTCAAGGTTTAAGATTAATGTATTATGAAATTTTTAGTAAGTATTATACAGGAGATGGATATAAATTTGAGCCATCAGGATTAGAGTAGGAGGATTTTATATGAAAATAATTTTAGCTGTTGCAATATTAGTAGCTATTGGGACTATTTTAGTAGGAATTTATTATGATAAGAAAAATATTAGAGGTAATAAATTTAAATTGAAAAGGGCATTACTTTATAATTTATCTATTTATATACCGGTTATATTGATGGGTATATTAGTTATTGTGCCAGACATAGCTTATGCAGCAACAACGTCAAGTGCACCAGAAGTTAATGGATTGGGTCTTTTAGCTGTTGCACTATCAACAGGATTTGCAACTATTGGAGCTGGAATTGCGGTTGGTTCAGTAGGATCATCTGCATTAGGTGCTATTAGTGAAGATCCTGATATTTTAGGAAAAACATTAATTTATGTAGGTCTTGCAGAAGGAATTGCGATTTATGGACTTATTATTTCAATTTTAATTCTTGGAAGGTTATAGGTGTTATATGAGATCAATTATAGTAACGGATAATGATGAAACTATTGTTGGGCTCAGGCTTGCAGGTGTTGAAGGAAGATTGATTAAAAATGATAAAGATTTTTTAAATGTTATTGATGAATTAATAGCAGATGAAAATATTGGAATTGTTATGATAACACAAGGTATTTTTACAAAAAATCAAGATGAATTATTATTAAGAAAGCTTAAAGAAAAAGAAACTTTAATAATTGAAATACCTGGGTTTAATGAAAAAGCAAAGGAAAGTCTAATTTCTGAACATATACAGAGTTCAATAGGATTAAAATTATAATTGAAGAAGGTGATAGATTGATTACTATTGAAGATAAAATTGAATTATTTAGAAGAATAGTGTTAGATAAAATAAATAATGATTTTAAAATAAATGAAAATCATTTGGAAAACGAGAAAAAAACAGAAGATATAAGAATTGAGAAAGATGCAATTGACAAATCTAAAAGTTATATTGATAAATTTGTAAAAAAAGCAAATGAAGAAAAGGAAAGAGCTATAATAGAAGCAAATAAAAAGAGTAAGGAAAAGATTTTAGAAATTAAAAACAAATTTATTGATGAAGTTTACCAATCGCTTTTGGAAATGTGTAGTATTTTTATAGATGATGACAGATATCTATTGATATTTGAGAAACTTGTAAACAATCTAAAAGATGCAGTTGACGAATTTAAAGAAATTAAGATTTATTTATTAAAAAAAGATTTTGATGAAAAACTAAATAATATACAAGAAATTTTCAAAAGAGTTTTCACTGAAAAAGAAATAAATTATTATATTTCGGAATATGATTTTAAAGGTGGGTTTATTCTTTATAATGGGGATGAATCTGTAAAAATGAATGTTAGTTTAGAATCTATTGTGTCTTACAATAGGCTATTCATTGGAAATGAAGTGCATAAATTATTGGAAGTAGATGGTGAAACAGATGAGTGATTTTTCTAAAGTAATTATGGTAAATGGCCCTGTTGTAAAAGCTGATAATATGCTAAAAACCAATATGAGAGAAATGGTGATGGTTGGTAATAATAAATTAATTGGTGAGATTATTTCAATAGATGATGGAGTTGGAACAATTCAAGTTTATGAAGAAACTGAAGGTTTAAAAATTGGAGAAAAAGTAGTTAGAACTTATAAACCTCTATCTTTGAAACTTGGACCTGGACTATTGGAAAATATATTTGATGGAATTGAAAGACCTTTAAGAAAAATTAATGAAATTTCAAATGGATTTATTAAAGAAGGAATCGGATTATTATCAATTGATGAAACTAAAAAATGGGATGTTAAAATTATTGTTAAGCCTGGCGATATATTAAATGAAGGAGAGTTTTATGCTCTTATTGATGAAACTAGTTTAATTGAACATAGACTTATGGTGCCACCAAAAATTTCAGGTGAAGTCATCGAAGTAAAACCAGATGGCAGTTACTCTATAGAAGAAATTATTGTAAAGATTAAACTAAAAGATGGTAAAATTTATGATTTGAAAATGTTCCAGGAATGGCCTGTTAGAGAGCCTAGACCTATTTTAAATAGAATGAAATTATTTAAACCTCTTATTACAGGGCAAAGAGTACTTGATGTGTTTTTCCCTCTTGCAAAAGGAGGAACTGCTGCAATACCGGGAGGGTTTGGAACGGGTAAAACAATGACACAACATCAACTTGCAAAATGGTCTGATGCAGATATTATTGTATATATTGGATGTGGCGAACGTGGAAACGAAATGACTGATGTTTTAAATGAGTTTCCAAAATTAGTTGATCCGAAATCAAAAAAACCAATTATGGAGAGAACCATACTTATAGCTAATACATCAAATATGCCTGTAGCTGCCAGAGAAGCATCAATCTATACTGGTATTACATTGGCTGAATACTATAGAGACATGGGGTACCACATTGCTGTTATGGCTGATTCCACATCAAGATGGGCTGAAGCATTAAGAGAAATATCTGGACGACTTGAAGAAATGCCTGCCGAAGGCGGATATCCGGCATATTTACCATCGCGATTGGCTGAATTTTACGAAAGAGCTGGATATTGTAGAACTTTGTCTAAAAAAGAAGGATCAATTACAATAATTGGTGCAGTTTCACCTGCAGGAGGAGATTTCTCAGAACCGGTTACTGAAAACACAAAGCGATTTGTAAATGCATTTTTAGCACTTGATAAAAAACTTGCATATGCAAGACATTATCCTGCAATTAACTGGTTAAGTAGCTATAGTGGGTATATAGATGATTTAAGTGATTGGTATACGGAAAATATAAGTGGAGATTTATTGATACTTCGTGGAAATATTATGAAAATTTTACATGAAGAGGATAAATTATCAGATATAGTTCAATTGGTTGGAGAAGATGTTCTAGCAGATGAACAACGATGGATTTTAACAATAGCACATATTGTTAAAGTTGCATTTTTACAACAGAATGCTTTTCATGCTATAGATACTTATGTTCCGCTACCTAAACAACATTTAATGCTCGAATTGATTTATAACTTATATTTAAAAGGTAAATCAGCAATTGATAATGGAATTGCATTTTCTAAAGTTAAAAATGCTGAACTTTTTAGTAAAGTTATTAAAATGAAATATACAATACCGAACGAAGATATTGTTGGTATTGGAAGTTTGATGAATGAAATTAATGACTATTTTAGTGAACTTGAAGAAAAATATGAATAGGAGGAGAGGCGTATGAAGTTAAAAAAAGAATATTTAAAAATAGATAAAGTAGATGGGCCTCTTATATTTGTTTCTGGCATCAAGGATGTTTTTTATGGTGAAATAGTTGAAATACTTGTTGGTGATACTAAAAGAAAAGGAAAAGTAATAAGAATAGAGAATGAGAATGTTGCTATTCAAGTGTTTGAAGGTACGTCAGGTCTTTCGAATACAAATTCAGCAATATATTTTACGGGTAAAGCATTTGAATTAAATTTGAATGAAAATATTTTAGGACGAACTTTTAATGGAGTTGGGAATCCAATAGATAATGGTGGTGAAATTTATTCTGAGACTAGTTACAATATAAATGGAAGACCAATTAATCCGGTTGCAAGAGAGTATCCAAGAAATTTTATTCAAACTGGAATTTCATCAATAGACACTTTAACAACTTTAATAAGAGGGCAAAAACTTCCAATATTTTCAGGTAATGGTATTTCGCATAATAAATTAGCTGATCAAATAGTTAGGCAATCTAACATTTCAAAGGAAAGTGGTGGAAAATTTGCAGTGGTGTTTGCGGCTATTGGAGTGAAATATGATGATGCGGCTTTTTTTAAGAAAAGTTTTGAAGAATCAGGAGCAAGTGAGAAAGTTGTAATGTTTATTAATCTTGCTAATGATCCGATTGTTGAAAGAATTTCTACTCCTAGGTGTGCTTTGACAGCTGCAGAGTATCTTGCATTTGAAAAAGAATACCATGTTTTAGTTGTAATGACTGACATTACTTCATACTGTGAGGCTTTAAGAGAAATCTCATCTGCTCGTGAAGAGGTTCCTAGTAGAAAAGGATATCCAGGATATTTATATTCTGATTTAGCTTCATTATATGAAAGAGCTGGAATTTTAAGTGACAGAGAAGGTAGTATTACTTTGCTTCCGATTTTAACAATGCCAAATAATGATATTTCTCATCCGATTCCTGATTTAACAGGTTATATTACGGAAGGGCAAATTGTTTTATCAAAAGATTTTGAACAAAGCGATATTTATCCTCCTATTGATGTATTGCCTTCGTTGTCAAGAATTATGAAAGATGGTATTGGGGAAGGGTATACTAGAAAAGATCATCCAGATGTTGCAAATCAACTTTTTGCATCATATTCAAAAGTGAAGGATATTAGAGATTTAGCTCAAATTATAGGAGAGAATGATTTAAGTGATGTTGATAAATTATATATGAAATTTGGCAGAGAGTTTGAAGGTAATTTTATTAATCAAGATAGATTTGAATTAAGATCTATTGAAGAAAGTCTTGATTTAGGTTGGAAAATGCTTTCTATACTTCCTAAAACTGAATTAGATAGATTAAGTAGTGAAGTGCTTGAAGATAATTATATTGAGAAGTAGGTGGTTTTTTTGCAAGGAAAAATGATACCAACTAAAGCCAATTTAATGAAATGTGAAGAAATTTTAAAGTTCTCCCAAAAAGGTTTTGAATTATTAGATAAAAAGAGAAATATTTTAATTCAAGAAATGATGACACTTGTTAAACGTGCAGAAGTTATTCAAAGCAAAATTAATAATGAATTCATTGTAGCTTATAAATCTCTAGAAATTGCAAATATTATGATGGGAAGAAATAGTGTGAAAGAATTTTCATTTGCTGTAGAGGAAGAAAATGAATATAAAATTTTATTAACTAGTGTAATGGGTGTTGAAATTCCTAAAATAAAATATAATAAGGAAGAACCTGTTGCGAGTTACAGTTTTTTTAGAACTAATTCTAGTTTTGATAATGCGGTATTGAAATTTAATGAATTAAAGTATATGATATATGAGTTAAGTGAAGTTGAAACTTCAGTCTATAAATTAGCAATGGAAATTAAGAAAACAAAAAAAAGAGCAAATGCTCTTGAAAAAATTAGAATTCCAATGTATATTGATTTAATAAAGGAAATTAAAGAAACTCTTGAAGAAAAAGAGAGAGAAGATTTTTTTAGACTGAAATTATTAAAAGGTAGAAAAAATTAATTGCATTAATGGGGGGAGACATATGGAAAAATTAATAATTACGGCAGCTTTAACAGGTGCAGAGGTAACAAGAGAAATTCAACCGAATTTACCTATAACACCTGAAGAAATTGGAATTGAAAGTAAGAAATGTTTTGATGCGGGGGCAAGTATTGTACATATTCATGCTCGTGATGAAAATGGAGAGCCTACACAAAGCTATGAGGTTTATAAAAGAATAAAAGAAGAAGTTGAAAAGAGATCAAATGTGATTTTTCAACCTTCAACTGGCGGAGCTGTACATCATTCTCCAGAAGAAAGATTACAACCGGTAGATTTGAAACCGGAAATGGCTACTTTAAGTACTGGTACTACTAATTTTGGTAGTGATGTATTTATGAATACTGAAGAAAATATTGAAAAATTTGCGATTAAAATGAAAGAATTAAATGTGAAACCAGAAATTGAAGTGTTTGAACGTGGAATGATAAATAATGCGTTAAGACTTGTAAAAAAAGGTTTGATTGATGGACCTTTACATTTCGATTTTGTATTGGGAGTACCAGGCGCATGTCCTGGAACACCTGAAGATTTAATGCATATGCTTAGATTTATTCCGAATGATGCAACATGGACTGTTGCAGGAATTGGAAGACATGAGCTTCCTTTAGCTACTATGGCGATAATATTAGGTGGTCATGTAAGAGTGGGATTTGAAGATAATGTTTATTATAGTAAAGGAAAAATGGCTGAATCTAATGCTGATTTAGTTGCAAGGATTGTAAGAATAGCTAAAGAATTGGGAAGAGAAGTTGCTACTCCTGATGAAGCGAGAAAAATTTTAAATATAAAATAAAAAATCGCCCGGATTGTTCCGGGTTTTTTTATAAAATTATTTATAAGTTTTTTAATCTTTTTTTTGGGTAATAATAATTGATACAAGGAGTGTGTAATATGCCGAATGATATAATGGAAAAAATATTAATTGCAAAAGGAATTGCTGTAACTATTGTAACTGTAATTGTGGGATTGTATGTGATTTATCGAATTATTGATTATTTAATTAGAAGAAGAGAAACGACGCTTGAAGTAATCGCAAATAGTTTTTGTAATTATGAAAGTTATATACAAGTTGATTCGAATATTAATTATTTAAGAAAATTTGTACCTAATGTTAAAGTTTTTAAACCTATTGAGAAAGAATTGCTTGAGGAGCAGCATAATTTCAAAAAAACAATTGATAAATATACTTATAGAAAAAGTTTTGAATATTATATTTTTTGTGAGTATAAAGAAATTGAAAGCGGAAGTAGAGGAGCAAAGTTGTTAATTGTGAAATTATCACTTTTAGGAAGAGTTCATGAATTTAAGATAGAGGATAAAAAAGGAATGGAGCTTGAATATTTAAAGACAATATAAAACCACCGATAAGGTGGTTTAATATTGTAGTATTTGATAATTTTCAGTATCTTTTAATATAAATTTATCAAAATAATTTTGATCATAAATATTAAAATATTCAAAATTAGAATATTTTATATTTTCCCTATTCATAAGTTCGCTATATATGTCTGTAGTAATCCATTTTCCGTTAATGTAAATTTCAGTTTGATAATAAACAGTCTCTTCAGTATCTAGCCTTCTAATAATTCTTGAAGGGATATCCAAACTTCGAATAAGGCTTGAGAATAGAAAATTGATTTCAATATTAGTACCACTTGATGAATTAAATACTTCAAGTGCATTTTTCATTTCATTTGATTCAGTATTTTCATTTATAAGAGCTATGTTGTTAAATATCCATTCATATAATATTTTAACTTTGTCGTATGAATTTGTTTGATCAATAGAAATTAATTTTGCTGCTGATAAAAGCGTTTCATTTGATGATAAAACCTTTTCGCTTGGTAGTAAATATAAAATATTTTCGCTATTAAGGTTTACTATGCTAAATTGCATAAGCACATTAGAATCGGGCTTATTCATAGTAATAATTGATTGGTTATTATAATCTTTTTCTGTTTCATTATTAATAATAATGGTGATATTATGTTTTCCTAATCCAAATGGAGTATATATTTTTGTATTAAAATGTTTATCAATAACTGGAACGATGAAAATTTTCTTATGCCCATTTTTTTCAACTATTACATTAAAAGATTTAATAGTTTCATCTTCAAGTGAACCAACAAAATCAAAATTGTTGCTTATATCTTTATTTGCATGTAATTCAGTGTCTAAATTAATTTTATATTTAAAAAAATTCTTATATTCTAGATAATGTTCTTTTTCTCTATTGATAGTAAGTGTTGATATTTTTAGAGAATTAATTATAATATTTGTTAACCCTATTGCATCTTCATCTTGAATGCTTCCTGAATATGAAAAGTTAAAAAGATGAACTTTATTATTATATTTAAAAAAATATAATATATTTTTTTTATTATTTTCACTTTGATCTTGAATGTTTGTATTTAAATGAATTATTTTAAATGGTATATCGTTTATTGTTGAATTTTTAATATCTGAAAAAACAATTTCATTTGAATTATTTTTTTCTATTTGCGATTGGATATTTGAAATGTAATCGTCAAGTGACATTTCATTTAAGAAACCGCTTGATATAGACAAAGTATAATTTTGTAGACCGTCATAAAGGCTGAATGAGTATTTATTTGTACTTGTGTTTTCCCATCCTGCTGGAAGTGAAAATTCAATACCTTCATTTTTCAAATAATATTTTTTAAAAAAAGTTGAGCCAAGATATGAATAAATATTTTCACGGTATTTATTGTTAATATTTAATATAGTTTTATCTTCATTCCAATTTAAGTCCATATCAAATGTTTTTGCAACAAATTCTACTGGTACTAGTGTTCTATCATCTACGATTATTGGTGGTGAAGTCAGATTTGTTTTTTTACCGTTGTTATAACAAACTGAATCGTTGATTTTTAATTTAATAAAAGTATTTCCTTTATAGGTTAATACTTCTTGAGTATCGTTAATCCAATTTACGTTTGCATCAAAAGATTCAAAAAATTGTCGCATAGGGACCATCAATGTATTATCTTTTTCAATGGGACTAGTAGCAAAGTCGATTTTCTCACCATTGTAAAAAATTTCTACTTCTTTTTCGGCAAATGAAATTGTTGTTAATGATAATAGAAAAAATACTGTTAAGAGTATAAAAATATTTTTTTTCATAATTTTCCTCTCTTTGTATTGAATAATATTATAAACTAGTATAATATTATTAAAAATGCAACTATGCATCTTATATACAAATCTTCAAATTTAACTATTCTATTTTAAATAATACCACAAAACATATATGATTAAACTTAAAAATGAAAATTGTAACATAAGTGTAATAAATTTACTTGTATTAAAACATAGGAGGCTTATGAGAAAAAGTGATTTAGAGAAGAAAACTGTCAATGATTTAAGAATTATAGCTAAAAGTTTAAATATGAAAAAAACGTCAAAATTCAATAAAGCTGAACTGATAGATATTATAATTAATGGTGAGAAGCATAAAATCGAAGAAATTCCTACTGAATTTATAGAAAAACTTGATGACAAAGATAATATGGATAAAGAAGTTGAAGGTGTATTAGAAACTACAGATAAAGGATATGGATTTTTACGATTTAGCAATTATATGTCAAGCGAGTATGATGTTTATGTATCTGCATCTCAGATTAAAAAGTTTAAATTGATAACAGGTGATAAAGTAAGAGGCGTTACTAGAAAAGCTAAAAGTAATGAAAGATTTAGCGCTTTATTATATGTTAAAGAAGTTAATGGGTTAGACCCTCTCGAAGCAAAAAAACGCACCAGTTTTACTGATTTGACTCCTAATTATCCTACAGAAAAAATAAAATTGGAAGATAAAAAGGAAAACTTATCTTTACGAATTATTGATTTATTTGTTCCAATAGGAAAAGGACAACGTGGAATGATTGCATCGCCACCAAAAGCAGGGAAAACAACATTGCTTCACAATATAGCAAAACAGATAGAGAAAGAATATCCTAATATTGAGCTTATAGTTTTATTAATTGATGAAAGACCAGAAGAGGTTACTGAAATGAAAAGGCTTATTAATAGTGATGTTATATTTTCAACGTTTGATGAAGAACCAAGAAATCATATTAAAGCTGCTGAAATGGTTTTAGCAAGAGCTAAAGCACTTGTTGAACATGGTAAAGATGTTATAGTTTTACTTGATTCAATTACCCGATTAACACGAGCTTATAATCTTGTGATTCCATCTAGTGGAAGAACTTTATCAGGGGGGCTTGATCCTGCAGCGTTATATAATCCTAAGAGATTTTTTGGCGCAGCAAGAAATATTGAAGCTGGAGGGAGTTTAACAATTTTGGCTACTGCACTTATTGAAACAGGTTCTAGAATGGATGATGTTATATTTGAAGAATTTAAAGGAACAGGAAATATGGAGATTACTTTAAGTAGAGAATTATCTGAAAGAAGAATATTTCCAGCAATTAATATTAATAAATCAAGTACACGAAAAGAAGAATTACTTTTAAATAAAGAAGAAATTGAAGCTATTTGGAAATTAAGAAGGGCTTATGGTAAAGAAACCACTGCAAAAGCTACTGAAAAGATGATTAGTTTATTAAAACAGACTGAGAATAATAATGAATTTATTAAATTAATTTCTTTAGAATTTTAATTTGATTATTTTTTTCATTCATGTTATAATGTGAGAGTTGATAAAATGAATAAATATATATTATTTATATAGAGGAAAAAGAAAAATTAAGAAAGAGGTGGAAATATGAAATCTGGAATTCATCCTGAGTATACAGAAGTAGAAGTTCATTGCTCATGCGGGAATAGATTTACTACTAAGTCAACAAAAGGTTCAGACATAAGATTAGATGTTTGTTCACAATGTCATCCTTATTACACTGGTGCTAAGAAATCAGGCGTAAAAGATGGAAGAGCTGAACTATTTAAAAAGAAATATGGAATGGAAGTTGAATAGTAAAAGCATGATAGGTTAGGTGATTCCTAACCTATTTTTTGTATTGATTGATACTATTTAAGCAAAAATATATTATGTGGCTATGTTTATATAAAAAAATGTTGACTAATAGACCAAACGAAAAAAACTGAAAGGTTTTGGCGGGAATCGATTGATACTATTTAAACAAAGAATAATAT
This sequence comes from Peptostreptococcaceae bacterium, assembly GCA_027064135.1. Classification (GTDB taxonomy): domain Bacteria; phylum Bacillota; class Clostridia; order Peptostreptococcales; family Acidaminobacteraceae; genus HSG29. The sequence goes on from JAMOQG010000110.1 coordinate 36,590, forward strand.
AAAGAATAATATTATGTAATAATAATTAAATAGAATATATCTGATAGTAAAAAATAAATTTTTAGACTAAAAATGGTAACAATTTGATAGATGTCTATATGGCATCTTTTGTTATTTAGAAATAACAAAAGCTAGAGAAAATATGTATTATACATCGTGGGGAATGGGGGTGAATACTACTTCTAAAGTAGTGGTTATGGCAAAATTATATTTTAGATATGGTGCTATGAATTGCGGAAAATCAACAAATTTAATGCAAGTAGCATATAATTATAAAGAAAGAGGTATGAAATCAGTTATAATTAAACCTATGGTTGATACTAAAGGGGCTGATTCGGTAGTTTCTAGATTGGGAATTAATAAGAAAATTGATATGCTTATTGATGATAGGATGAATGTTTTTAATGAGATAAATAGAGATAATGAAAATGAAAAAATTGATTGTATTTTAGTTGATGAAGTTCAATTTTTTAAAGCAAATCAAATAGATCAACTTCTGATGATAGCTGTTAAGTTAAATATCCCTGTTATTGCATATGGTCTTAGAACTGATTTTAAAATGAATGGATTTGAAGGTTCCGAAAGATTACTTTTAATTGCACATACAATTGAAGAATTAAAAACAATTTGTAGATGTGGTAGAAAAGCTACGCTAAATGCTAGAAAAATTAATGGTAAATTTGTATCGGATGGAGATCAAGTAGCAATTGATGGAGAAAATAAAGTGGAATATGAATCATTATGTAGTAATTGTTATTATAAATTAGTTTTAGATATAGGCAATTGCGAAACAGACTATTAACAACTTGTTATTAAAATAAGCAAGTTAAACTAAGAATGCAGATATTAAGTTTTTCAAATATGAATAAGTAATAAATTAAGCAACCGTTTTAAAAGCTCTTAAATGATCTATGTGACCTGAATGAATCATAATAAGAACACCAATTAATTGAGTTATACCAGCAAGTAAAATTGTTGATTTAAGAGAAACTGTATTTCTAATTTGAGAACTATTGATATTAAGATAATCTTTTAATTGTCCAATAGCTCTTTCACAAACAGTTCTAGTTTTATATAGATTTTGCCATTTTTCAGTATTTTGAGGTAAAGAAGTATTAAATCGATATTCTTCATCAATAGCAATATTAACTTTTCTACCATGAATGGCATCAGAACAA
>JAMOQG010000111.1 GCA_027064135.1 Peptostreptococcaceae bacterium
GTTTATAACTTTTTTCTTATTTCTTTAATTTTTCCTTTATTTCCAATTTATTGCCTAGTTTTCCACAGAAATATCAGTTTTTAGATTATAAATTAACAGCTATTTCAAAATGGGGAAACTTAAAATTTGATTATGACAGTTTGGAATTAAGTATAGCTATTATGGAAACATTCAAGCATAGAAAAAACATGATGGAAGATATTGTCATTTTTGAAGATGAATTTTCAAAAGATAGAACACATAACATGAGATGGAAATCGTTTGTTAGTAAAAAACGAGCGATGATACAGATTGAATTAACAGAAGCTATTGATGGTATCGAGAATTTCCTGAGACTAATAATTGAAGGAATTCGAAATGAGAACTATTATGTTGCTAATTGGAAACATGAGGAAAGAATTTGGATACCTTGATAGATATAAAGACATATATTGAAATAATTGAGAATGAGAAGATGTTGATTTTTATGTGTTTTAATAAAGGAGTGGATGAATATGGAACCTTCTAAAAGAGACTGGAAACTTTTTAGGGATAAGATAAGCACTTGGCAAGAGAATTATATGGGAAAGCTGGTTATCAAGTATACGGTGTTGTTGAATGATAAATTACCGGCATCAAGTAAGTTTTGGGAGTTGGAAAAGCAAATTAGACAAGACAAGAAAAAGTCGGGAGTGATGTTAAATCTACGTAAGCAAGAGATGGTGTTTGATATTGTTCGCTTGATTAATGATAAAGCAATTACGATGGATGATCTTGAGGAATTTAGTGATGAATTAAGAGATTATGTAAAGTACTTACAGGAAAAATGAATGAATCAGGTCAATTAAATGGTAAGATCGAATAGTTCTAATATAGCTGAGAACAAGAGTGTAAAGATATGTGACAGATAACAGAACCTATATCATATTGAAATAATATTTTTATTGAAGGATTCAGAGTTTTGCTGTTGTTATTTAAGAGAAACATCTTGCCCTTGGACAAGATTCTTACTGAAAATGGAAGTATATGATTATCGTGGTGCTAGAATGTTAAGCAAAAGCCTCTGGAAGGGAAGACGTTTTACTTGATATTTTGTGACCATGTTTAATGTCGAAATTTAATGGTATTTTGCAGAGATATCAAGAAATATTTTTGGTATGCCTAAATTCTGCATTAAACAACAAAAAAATGTATCTAAGAGGAAATTTAATCCCTTAAATACATTTTTCTATTTTTTTAAACTAATCAATCCATTCATTTGAAGAATCGAATATTTGATTTACAACATCCATATATGCATCACATTTATGTGCTTTCTTAATTTTTTTAAAGAATTTGCCATTTGGATCAAGATGAACAGATGTATAAGTCCAAAATTCTTTCATTTTATCACATAAATGTTTATCTCCTGAAAGTATATTTTTATAATGATTATAAACTGAATCATGAAATAATTTCATTTTTTTTAGTTTTTCTTCATTTGAAAATTCAATACCTTTTATTCTAGACGGTAAGAAAGGATCTCTTAATGCTCCTCTTCCAATCATAAATTTATCAATTGAAGGAAATCTTTTTTGAATTTTTTCAAAGCCGTCAAATGTGAAAATATCACCATTATAAATTATATCATGAATAGATAATGAACTTAGTGTTTCAAAAGAATCTATATTAACATTGCCTTTATATTTTTGTATTCCAGTACGTCCATGAATGATTAAATTCTTTATTGGATAATCATTAAGAATTTTAACTATTTCAATACCTTCTTCTATGTCATTAAGACCAAGTCTCATTTTTACAGATAAATCATAGGAATTGTCTTTTAAAACCTCTTCAAGAAATTCTTTAACTATATCAGGGTATTGTAAAATACCAGATCCTTTTTTCTTTTTAGTTACAGTTGCATAAGGACAACCAATATTCCAATTTATTTCTTTGTATCCCATATCTGAAATAATTGAAGCATAATGCTTAAAATCTTCAGGATTATTACCAAGAAGTTGTGGAATAATTTCTATATTTTCATTGTTATTTTCTTTTTTAAGATCTTTAAAAAGTATTGGACTAGCAGATTTATGATGAGATGTTGAAATAAAAGGAGCATAGTATGTATCAATGCCTCCAAAAATTTCTTCGTATAAATTTCTATAAAAAGCAATTGTCATTCCCTGAATTGGTGCTAAAAAAAGTTTCATATTTTCTCCATTTCTATTTATAAACACTATTCATTATTTTAACACAGATGAAATATATTATTAAGACATTATTTTAAATATATGCATGAAAAATGTTTAGAAATGGTGAAAGATGATATAAATGTTATAAGTTGAAAACTATTAAAAAGAGGAGGGGTTATGAAAAGGAATAAGTTGGTATTATTAATTGTTATTATTTTTATGTTCCAATTATTAGTAATTGGATGTTCTGCTAAAGAAGACAAAGTTTCTGATGAAGTTATTATAGAAAAAGAAGATGTTGTAGTTAAAGATGCAGATGAAAAAAAGGAAGAAGAAATAAAAAAACAAGAAAAACAAGAAAAACAAGAAAAAGAAGAACAAGAAAGGAAAGAGCAAGAAGAAGTACTAAAAAAGAATATTGTTGATATTACTAATGTGGTATTAGAATCAGATTATGTTTCAAATATTGATGAACCTTTAGAATCTGAAGTTGATGAAAATAATCTTATGATTGGAAATCTTGAAAAAGATAAAGTAGAGATTAATATTAATGAAAATACATTTGATGAAAAATTAATAATTAATATTAGTAATCCTAAGAGTATACCAGAAATTAATAAAGATGAGGGCGTATTGTTAGGAGCACCAATCGCAATTGAAATTGATAGTGAAAATAAAAGATTAAATGATGAAGTAATAATAACATTAAAATTAACAGAAGATGATTTAAAAGATGTTAAGCATGGAGATGAAATATGGGTTGCTTATTTTAATGGAGTTAATTGGGATTATATATTGCCAAGTGAAGTGAATTTAGAAGAAGGATATTTAAAATTTGGTACATATCATTTTTCTTGGTTTTCTGAAGTTAAACCAACAAAAGAAGAAAGAATGAAAAAATTTATTAATACAAAATCAACAGCAGATTGGGCAATTAATAATGGTGCAAAAGGAAAGGATGAGGTTTTAGAAAAATTAGTAAATGATATTGTGAAAAATAAATTTGGAGTCGTTGATAAAAGTTTTTCTCAAGATATTATTGAAGGATTAATGTCACAAAATGATTATACTAAATTATTAGTAAGTTATAATAATAATAAAAATGAAAAAACAAATGATGCATTTAATTTAGATTTATCAGTAATGGTGGGCAAACAGGTTTTTAAATCAGTAGAAAAATTTAAAGTTTTAGAATCATTTAAAGGATCGCCATTACAAAATGCTTTAGGAACGGCTGCTGATAAAGCTGGTAAAATAAATACAGGAGTAAATGTTTTAAAGTTTGCTAGTGAGGGAAAATATGAAGATGCTGCAAAAGAGTTTTCAAAAGAATTAATTAGTTCTTTTCCAGTAGGAAAGTTTTTACAAACTGGAGCCGTTGTAATAGATAGACAAATAAATAGATGGAAAAGTGAAGAGATGGATGCAGCATATAAAGTTTTTATAAATGGAGCGGATAGTATTGTACCATTTTGGGGTTATCAAGTTGAAAAAGGTAATTTTGAACAATTATGGTCGCAAATGAGTGGCGTTCGTGAAAAAATATATTCAGATGCAATTGCTGATTATGCGAAACTTCATAATTTAGGAACGGATGCATATGGAAAGCCAAACGTTGATATGTTAGGAGATACAGTATTAGATAAAATTAGAAGCGATGCAAAAGCAAATATTAAAGCAGAGTTTATTAAAAGGCGAGATAATGAAGCTGAAATAGATAAAATAAAAGAAATTAATATGGAATTAATTAAAGAATTTGAAAAAGCAAATTTATTTACAAATATTAGATATGGATATGATACAGATAAAATGTCTTTAGAAGATAGAATGAAAGAGTTATTTGAAATTAGAGATAGAATATTAAATGATGTTAATAAACCATTAGGAATAAAACGTGGTGCTTTAGGCGAGAATATTACTGTAAATCATGTAGCAATGTTAACACAAGTGCTTAAAAATGCAGAAGATCCAGAAAAAAAATATCAAGAATTATTGATAAAACTAGGATATGTTAAAGAAACTACATTAAAAGATATTGAAGGAGAATGGTCTAATGTAACTGCATTTGTTAAAGAAGCTGTTTTAAATCCTGAAGTAGAAAAAATGATTAAAACTGGCATTAGTGATAGTGAGGATCTTGAAGGATGCGATGAAGACTTAAATGAAATTGGTGACGAAGTAGCTCAAAGTATAATTAAATTTGTTGAAGCGTTAAATGGTGCAACTTTAGAAGCAGATTTTACAATTATAGCAATATCAGAAAATGAAGGAAGTATTAAAGTAAATATCAATTTTAGTGATGATTTTGAAAATGCTGATATGGAGCCTTTTGTGTGTTCTTATAATAACGGGAAATTATTTTCTGAAGGTGTAATGGATCTTGATGAAGATGGAAGTTTAGAATATAAAGTTGATCTTAAATTTTCTAAAAAAGGAAATGAAATAATAAGCGAAGGAAGCATAGATATGACAAGTTTTGTTGATGGAATTGAATTTGTTAGATTTAGTTTTAAAATTAATGGTAAAAGAGAAATAAAATAATAATATGAGAAATGGAGTTATATGTTATGAATCATATATATTCAATATTCGCTTTAATAGCAACTATAGTATTTATAATTACATTTCTAATAGTATGGTTAAAAAAATATTCTTTATTAAGTGGGATTAAATATATAATGGGGGCAATAATTAGTTTTATAATTGGTGCAAGAATACTTCATTATTTATTTAATCCGCTTCAATATAATCAAGCTAATTATTCGCTATTTGATTTTGAATTGCATGGGTTTTCATTATATGGTGGAATAATTCTTTCATTAATATATAGTATTATTTATTCTAAATTAAAAAAAATAAATTTTTGGGATTTATCAGATAAAATTTGTATATCTTTTGCAATTTCTTTTATACCTATGAGATTAGGGTGTTTCTTCAATGGATGTTGCTTTGGAAGACCGTTTAATGGACTATGGGCCATAAAGTATGGACTTTTTTCTTTTTCTCATAAAATTCAGATTAGAAAATATAATGCAATTTTCCCTCTTAGTATTCATCCAACTCAAATTTATGAGATTATAATTGTAATAATTGCACTAGCATTTGGAATTTATATGAGTAAGAAGAAAAAACAATCTGGAATTTTAGCAATATATTTTTCATTAGTTTTTACTGTTGGTAGATTTATAAATTTATATTTTAGAGAAGAGTTACCATATAGTAACTATCATATCTATATGAAATATATATATATAATAGTGATTATTAGTATTTTATTTATAATTTATTTCTTAAAAATGTTTAAAATTAATAAAAAATGATATACATACTATAGGGTAAAAAGTGAAAGAATAAGGAGGAATTATGAGATTTCAAAAGAAAGTTGTTTTATTAGTAATATTTGCTTTAGTATTATCAATATTTCCAGTAATGGCTGCAGCAACAAGCGGTTATAACGAAGTTAGTGGATCTGTAAGTGAAGTTCAGAAATATGGTAATCTTACAATGAACATCGAACCGAAACTACTGTATGACGCAGGATATGAATTAGGTGATATTCTAAAGGTTACAGTAGGTGAAAATGTACTTGAAATACCATTTTGCACATCATATAGTGATGTAGATACAGGAAGTATGCTTGTACGTGATGATCAAGGAAAGAATTTACTTGTTGTAGCAATTAACATGGGTAATTTTTCAACTACTTATGGAGTAGAAGCTGGAGATGAATTAACTTTTTCAATGATTGAGAAAGGTGGATATCTTAGTGAATATCTTCTTCATCAATTAGAACGGACAAATGAAAGAGCAGATTATGCAACTGATGCAGTGTTTGCAAATTTCAGAAATATTAACACAACTGGAATGGCAACTAATGTTCTATTTAGAAGTAGCAGTCCAGTAAATAATGTATTAAATAGAGCTTCATATTCAAATGAATTAGCTGAGAATAATAAAATTAATATAGTTGTAAATTTAGCTGATTCAAAAGAAGAAATTGAAGGATATTTCACTAGCGAAGATTTTAATTCTAATTATTATAAATCTCTTTATGACAATGGAAAAGTAGTATATTTAGATATGGGAGTTGATTTAGCAAGTTCTGAATTTGGAACTAAATTAGCAGAAGGATTTAAATTTATTATTAATAATGAAGGTCCATATCTTGTTCATTGTACTGAAGGTAAAGATAGAGCAGGTTTTGCAAGTGCAGTTCTTGAATCTTTAATGGGAGCAAGTCTTGATGAAGTAGTTACAGATTATATGGTAACTTATAAAAATTATTATGGTGTTGTAGAAGGAACAGAACAATATGATGCAATAGCAGAAAGTAATATTATTACATCGCTTACAACAATAGTATCTGGACTTGAGAAAGGAACAGATGTTTCAAAATTAAATCTTCAAAAAGCTGCTGAAATGTATTTATTAAAAATTGGTTTAACTTTAGATGAAATTAATCAATTAAAAACTAAACTTTCAACTTCTTTAGTTATTGAGGAAGTAGTAGAAAACGAAACTTATGTTGTTGTTGAAGGAGACAATTTGTGGAATATTGCAAAAAAATATTTAGGTAATGGAGACTTATATAATGAAATATTTGAAATGAATAATAGTATTATTAATAATCCTGATTTAATTTTTGCTGGACAAATTTTAGTTATGCCAAAGAAATAAAAAAACATTGTTAAAATAAGTTTAATAAAACTAATTAATTCGAAAGGGGCTGATATTTGGCCCTTTTTAGTTTATAAAATATATTCCTCAATACTATAAGAGATGATATACTTATTATAAAAAGACTGGAGAATATATGAATATACCTGATAGATTAAGGGGGAATTTAATAAATACTTCAGAAGACAATGGATAATTCGTACGAGCTAGTGTATTATTTACTTACTAAGAAAGCACGAAGAATCCTCGAAAGTGAAGGAAGAGATGAGTAACAATATTAAATACTATAATAAAAATTTTGATAAATATATAAAAGAAAGTATTAATGCTGACATGTCATTACTATATAATGAATTTGAAAAATATTTAAAGAAAAATGCTAGTATTTTAGATTTAGGATGTGGTTCAGGAAGAGACAGTTTATATTTTAGTAATAAAGGTTTTAACGTTACATCTCTCGATGGATCAATTAAAATGATTGATTATTTAAAAAGTAAATTAAAAAATGAAATAGTTTTTTCTGTATTTGAAGAATATAAAACCGAAAAAAAATTTGATGGCATATGGGCATGTGCTTCATTATTACATGTAAAAAAAGAAAATATGAAAGATATAATATTAAAATATATTGATTTATTGTCTATAAATGGAATATTTTTTATGTCTTTTAAATTAAGGAACAAAGATTTTGAAAAAGATGGTAGGGTTTTTACTTGTTTTTCAGAAGATTCATTTAAGATATTATTAAGTGAATTTTTAAATATTGAAATTATAAAAATTATTGTAACAAATGATGTAAGAAGAAATAGAGAAAACGAAAAATGGATAAGTGTTATTATTAAGAGAATAAAATAATTAACGGATGTGATAATGTGAAAAAACAAAGAAAAAAGAATTTTCTCTATTTATAGTAATTATAAATTTAGTTGTTTTCACATTCGCATTATTAGAATATCAATTAGTAATAGAATATTTAGAAAATGTAAGGGTAATTAGCAAGAGCTAATAAATAGCTATGAAGAGCAATATGACGTAATTAAATATTCTTATAGAAAACTTTCAAAAGTTTATTTTGATGAAGTTACTAGTAATAATAAAGTACTAGAAATTATAGATGAAGCTAATGATGCAGACGAAATAAGAAAAGACGAATTAAGGAAAAAATTATATAATATTTTAAAAGCAACTTATGATAATTCTTTTAAGAATGAATTTAGAAGTTTTCAATTTATTTTAAAAGATAATGAGAGCTTTTTAAGAATGCATTCAATCAAAACGTATGGTGATAACTTAACGGAAATTAGAAATACATTAAAAATAGCAAATGGTGAGCAAAAATTTGTTGAAGGATTTGAAGAAGGAAGAATTTTTAATGCATATAGATTTGTATACCCACTTTTTAATAATGATGAACATATAGGTTGTATGGAAATAAGCCCGTCTTTTGTAATAGTTACCAAATTAATGAAAGAGCTTTATGATAATCAAAGTATTTTTATAATGAAAAAATCAATTGTAAATGAAAAAGTGTGGAAAGAACAAATTGAGGAGAATTATGGTGAATGTCTAATATCTAATTTATATTATTATGATAAAGAAATATATAATTATATTGAAGATAAAGATAAATTTAGAGAAATGCTTATGAAACTGGAAAGCGAAAAAAAATTGATGATTTAATATTAAGTGAAGAATCTTTTACAATTAATTTATATGATACAAATTGTAATTGTTCACTTGTATTTTTAGGGATAGATAATGTTATAGGTGATCATGTTGGATATTTAATATTAAATGATAAAAATAATATATTTGTTTATTATAAAGAGAATTTAATATTTAGAAGTATATTATTAGGAAGTATTACATTAATTTTGATGAAACCTGACTGCACACTTTTGACTTCAGTCATGAGTTAAGTCAGAAAAAAAGTTTCTTTTTTTAAAATATTATAAAATAAAACCTTTACAAAAACCAGTTCTGAACTGGTTTTTTAAG
>JAMOQG010000112.1 GCA_027064135.1 Peptostreptococcaceae bacterium
AAACTAAAAATATAGGGGTCAAAATATAGGGGTCAGTCGCTACCTAAAATTTCCTAAAAACTTAAATAATTTAACTAATCTATTACCATAAGTAACACCTCTCTTTTACAAGATTTGACTCTTGTATTTTTTCTTTAAATTTCATGATATTTAATTTATCCCTGCTGCTTTTTTATATACCTCTTTATCATATTTTTTATTATTTTTATATAATGAATGTGAAATAATTATCATTTTTCTCATTACAGCTATTTGTGCAGTAGTCGTATGTTTTCCTTTTGAAACTAATCTATTAAAAAATGTTTTAAAATTATCATCAAATCTTATTGCTGTCATTACTCCCATAAAGAGTGAACCTCTATATAATTTAGAACCAGCTTTACTAATCTTTGATTTTGTTTGTATCGAAGTGCCTGAACTTTTATCTATTGGGTCAAGTCCTGCTAAAGATGTGATTTGTCTTTGATTTGCTTTAGGATATTTAATGAATAAATGTAATAATACTATGCCACCTATCTCACCTATACCAGTTACAGATGTGATATTATTATATCCTTGTAATAGTTTGTCATTTGATGCAATTATAGTTTTTACTTGTGATATTATATCTAATTCTTTTTTCTTAAAATTATCAATTGTTCTCTTTAAATCACTTATTGCATAAGAACTACCATCTTTTGCTTTTAATGCTTCTAAATGATTAATAGCTTTAACTCTCTGTTTGGAAGTAAACTTATAATATCCCATAAGCTCTTTGATCTCTTCAACTACTTTATCATATTGTGGTACTTTTATTTCATTATCTTTTGCAAGATGTATAGCACTTGCTAATACTTGTGCATCAATTTTATCACTTTTTACTCTTTGACCTAATGCTTTAGAGTGATTACTAAATTGTTTAGGATTTATTATAAAACATTTAATATTTTGATCATTACAAAACTTAGTTAAAGTACTAGAATAACTTCCTGTTGGCTCATATATAAATACTAAATTTTCATACTCTTTTTTGTATAACTTTTTTAATTTTGAATATAACTTTTTGATACCTTTTATATTATTTTCAATTTCTATATCTGATTTATTTATTGGAATATGTACAGCAATTAATCTTTTGCTAATATCTAATCCGATACAATTATTCATCGTAAACCTCTTATTAATAATTTGAGAGTTTGTTAGGCTAAGAGTTTAAATACTCTCTTAGCTGATTAAAAGTAATATTGTTACATATAACATTGCCTCATAAAATACAATCTAGTTTTATCTTATTTTATGTTTATTAATTATAAAACTAATAAGATTATTAAAACTGATTCTGTCGCTACTCAAGTTTGTAATGCAACTATCTGACTGACCCTCAAGCTAGATAAATTAATTAATTTTTAACTTTAAGTTAGTTTAACCGCTTTGACCTTTGATTCGATATATTGCTTTAATAAACTCTCTAAATATATTATATCATATAGATATGAGACCCCATTTAGGGAATAAAACTTAATACTACTTTAATATATATTTTGCTATTATTCTCTATGGCAAGAAAAGAACGAATAACAGAACCTGGATTTTATCATATTATTAATCGTGGAGTAGAAAGACGAAATATATTTTTAGAATCAGATGATTATGATAAATATTT
>JAMOQG010000113.1 GCA_027064135.1 Peptostreptococcaceae bacterium
GGTAAACCAACAAAAATATCAAAATAAATATTACCTAAAAACAAACCGTCTCCAAAATTTTGATTACGGTCGGAACGAAATTATTATTGATAAAATTGATGATAAATACAATGGCGGACGTAATATCATTTTTTGATTTGACAGATTTTTTCAAAATATAATACTGTGCCAAGAACTTTAGGAGGCTCTTTGGAAATGATGATTAGCAAAAATATTAAATTTAGTATGAACAATCATTTACTTGGTTATATTGATTTGTTTAATCAAAAAGGATATGGTAATCCAACGATGAAAACAGCAGAAATTTATACGCATGTCACGTCAAAAACACTGCAAAGGATAAATAATCCTTTGGATAATTTGGAAATCTAATATAGGAATAAGGTCTATAATAAAACACATTTTTAACTTATTACCTACCTTTTACAAATATCTCTAAGCTGGTTATGGCTACCTTGAAAGTGGACGGGGGTATAGATATTATGGGCAATTGAAAAGCTAAGGAGTAGAAATGAATGTAAAACAAAAAATAAATGCGCTAAAAAAATTATTAGAAAAATCAACTATGGTAACAGTAGAAGATAGTAGTGATCCGAATTTCAAAGCTTGGAAAAATCTTGTGGAGCGAACATTCATTAAAGTATTTGGTAAAGAATCTACAGAATTTGAACACTTTGAAAAACTGGAGTTTTATTATCCTGCTATTGTATTCACTGCATCGACTGATTATACAAATGACCATTTAAGAGTTTTTAGAGAAGATTATAAAATATTAATTGATTCTATTAATCAATATATTGAAGAGTTACAAGAAGAAGAAGACACAGGTGAAAAAGCAGCAGATGATTTAAAAACTGTAAAAACAAATGGTTTCAAAAAATTAACAAGAATTTTTATTAGCCATTCATCAAAAGATGCAAATTTTGTCGAAGAAATTATTGATTTACTTGAAGCTATTGGTATAGAATCAACACAAATATTTTGTTCATCATTCGAAGGTTATGGACTCGATCTTGGAGATAATTTTTTAGATGTTATCAAAGATGAACTATCTTCAGATTGCTTGGTACTATTCTTAATTTCTGAAAATTTCAATAAAAGTCCAGTTTGTTTATGTGAAATGGGTGCTACTTGGGTGCTAACTAAAGAGCATATACCAATTTTAATTCCACCTGTTGACTATTCGAATATTAAAGGAGTTCTTCCTTCAACTCAAGGTTTGAAAATTAATGAACCCTTAAAATTTAACTTATTAAAAGAGAAAATTGAGAAGTTATTCAATTTGAAAAACAAAACTTCAATGTCAACTTGGGAAAGAAAAAGAGATCGAGTTCTTGCTCGTATTGAAGATCTGATCACAAAGTAAATTAAATGCCCATAACAAACGTGTCAGCGGTAAGTTGGGTGGTTTGTTTTGGTCTGAATCGTACCGATTCAGGTTTGGTCGGTTTGTACGGGCTGAATCATTCTGATTCCGCCGCACACGCCAAACATTATGCGAGAGATATAAAAAATAGGAGGATTTATAAAAATGATAAAAGAAAATTATATACCATTGTTGTTATCCCACCCAATAAGATGAATAAAAACAATGATGATATACACAAGTTAAGCGTCATTAGGTACGATATATAAACAGCAAGGAATAATCAAAATATGAAAAAATGGACTTTAAAAATATTGAAAGGGGTTATTGATTGGTTATCCGTTCAATACATTAAATATTTACCTAAAAATAAAATTGACTTACCATATTTACCTCTATCCCCAACAAATGAAGCCGAAAAAGTAGAAGATTATCTCAATACACTTGAATGGGCATTAAATAATCGAGATAAAATAAAAAACATTGCAATTGCTGGACCTTACGGCTCTGGTAAGAGTAGTGTTTTACGAACATTTCAAAAAAAACATAAATATAATAGTGACTATAATTTTCTTAATATATCATTAGCAACATTCAAGGAAGAAATTAAAGACGAAAACCCAAAACATAAGGAAAATATTCTTAGGCTCATAGAATTAAGTATTTTACAGCAACTTTTCTATTACGAAAAAGATAATAAAATACCTGATTCTAGATTTAAAAAAATCAAAAGTCATAAAAACCTATATTTATGGGTAATAACAATTGGGACAATCATTTTTCTAACATCTTTTTTGTATTTAGTTTTCCCTAATTTTTTGGCAAAGTTTTCAATAAAAGATTTAACACCTAAAACCCAAAAAATCTTTCATTATATATCTGTTTTTTTTGTTTTTGTCGGAATAACATTTTTAATATTTAAATCAATAAGAATAGTAAAAGGATTAACAATAAAAAAATTTGCCATCAATAATGCAACAATTGAGATTGACAACAATATCAGCAAATCTATTTTAAATAATCATATAGACGAAATTTTATATTTTTTTGAAGTTACTGATTACAACATTGTAATTATTGAAGATTTAGATAGATTTCAACAAACTGATGTCTTTACAAAACTTAGAGAGATAAATCTACTTATTAATAATTCAAAGAAAATTGAAAATGATGTTGTATTTATTTATGCAATCAGAGATGATATGTTTCAAGATAAAGACAGAACGAAGTTTTTCGATTTTATGATTCCGATTATTCCGGTAATTAATTCTTCAAATTCAAATGAAAAGTTACTCAAAATTATTAAGGATAATAAATATGAAATTTCCGAAGATATAATTGAAGATATTTCATTATTCATTGATGATATGAGACTTTTATATAACATTATGAATGAATACCATATCTATCATAAAAAATTAGACCTTTCTCTGAATCAGGATAACCTGTTAGCAATGATGGTGTATAAAAACATCTACCCGAATGATTTTACCGAGCTTAGCCAAAATAAAGGGAAACTATACGAAACGATCATAAGTAAACATAAATATATTGATAAACGGATTTCCGAATTAGATAATGAAATTTCTTCACTAAAAGACGAAATCAAAGCTATTGAGCAAATTAACCTTAAAGACATAAAAGAGCTAAGAATGGTTTATCTGTATAAGATAATTGAAAAAATAAAACAAGCTAATTCAAATTATCCATTCTTCCAATTTTGGTTAGATAATAAAACTGTCAGTATGTCACAAGCTGTTGAAGATGAATATTTTGAAACAATCATAAATACTACAAGCCTCGAATACACTTACAATAACAGTCAAAGATACAGGCAATATTATAATTTAAACTTTTCTTCTATTGAAGATGAAGTAAATTCAGAATTATCTTATGATGAAAGAGAAAAATTAATTTTAAGTGGAGGTCGAGTTGAAGAACTAAAAAAGGATATTCATAAATTGGAAAACAAAAAAAATCAAATAAAAAAATATAAACTCAAAGACCTTCTTTATGATAAAAAAATTGAAATTAACTCTGATAGTAAAAATCAAAAAGAACTAATAAATGTTTTGCTTAGAAACGGATATATTGACGAAAACTATTTTGACTACATATCTATTTTCTACGAAGGGAGTTTATCTAAAAATGATTATCAATTTTTAATAAGTGTGAAAACACAAAATAAAAACGATTTTGACTTTCCCTTACAACAAAAAGAAAATTTAATAAAACGAATTAGTGAATTTGAATTTGAAAAAAAATACATCTTAAATTATGATTTAATAGATTTTCTAATAAAATCATCTAAATATCCAACCAAAAAGAAAAAAGTATTTACTCAATTAAGCAATGAATCCGAAATAGCAATAAAGTTTATTGATGGCTTTATTGACTATACATCAAACATAGAATATTTCATAAATACTCTATGTAAAAACTGGGTTAATATATGGAACTATATATCGAAAAAATCAAACTTTACGGAAGATAAAATCCAAAAATATTTTAAATTAATTATCGAACACGCAGATGTTAGCGATATAAAAAAAATATTTGCCAATTCTAAAAGTAGCATTTCAGAGAACAAAGATTTTTTGACATTAATTAATGATAGCGATAAATTAAAACAAATAATCAAAGAGCTTGATATTAAATTTATTGTTCTAAATGAATCATCACCCAAGGAGTTACTTGATTATGTATATGAAAATGATTTTTACGCCTTACTGATTCCTAATCTTCAATTTATTTTAGAGTATAAAAACAAATTCAATATTAACGATTTCAATAATAAAAACTATTCTTTAATTAAACAATCAAAACTTGTCAATTTGATTAAATATGTAGATGAGAATATTGATAAATATATTGAAAATGTTTATCTGAAAATTGAATCAAATACAAAAGAAACAGAAGAGTTCTATATCGATATACTAAACAACAAAAATATATCAATAGAAAACAAAACAAAGATTATTGAAAAAGTAGAAACAGTAATAAGTGATGTTAATAACATTGAAGATTTAGACATCATTAGGCAATTGCTTGTAGAATCAAAAATATTGGCAACTTGGAAAAACCTTATTGACATCTTTATTCAAAACGAGAATGTTTTTATTCCAGAGTTAACATCTTTTTTAAATACTTCTGAAAACTCAAACAAACTTTCTGAAAAAAAAATTAAGCAAGATTATCCTGATGAAGAAACCGCAAAAGCCTTTTTAAAAGATTTGCTTTTAAATGATGATATTAACAATCATATTTACTCTAAAATATTATCTTCCATTCCATATATTTATAATTCTCTTAGTTTTGAAAATCTTTCATATGAAAAAGTAAAATCATTAATTGATAATAATATATTAACAACAAACGATACTAATTTTGAACTATTAAAAAGCAACTTTGCGAATTTACATATACTATTAATAGAAAACAACCCTAATAGATTCATAAAAGAAATAGCTTCTTTCGAACTTGAAAATGAAGATTTATTATTGCTTTTAGAATCAAATAAGATTTCAATTCAAATAAAAGAAAAGATTATTAATAATTACGACATTTCTACTTTTACAGTAGATTCAAACCTTTTAACACAAATTGGTAAACTACTTTTAGAACATAATAATTTAGATATTGATGAAGAAATTATTATAGCAGTTGGAACAGATAGTAATTTAAGTTTAGAAAATAAAATTAAACTATTTAACAAATTGAATAGACACTATCAAAATTCAGATATTGATAGTTTCCTTATTTCATTAGGGAATCCATATTCAAATATTACTGAATTAGGAAAAAGACCATTACTTGATTATAATGATTTCAATAAAGAATTGGCTGAAAATTTAAAACTAAAAAGATATATATCAAAATTTGAATTGGAAAAAAAATTAGGGAAAAAAGGAATAAGAATATCAACTTTTAAGAACAAATAACGAACGCCCAACAAAGGCTATACGTAATGCGGGGAAAGTGCTAAATATGAACATTGTAGCATTAAATAAATTTAATAGTAATTTGAAAAATAATCGTTTCAAAATTCCAAACTACGCATAGCCAAACCCGTTGAATAACAAATTTGAATTAATTGAGAATTTACTAAAGATAATAAAATTGTTTTTAGAAATAAATGGCGTAACAAACAGCTCCACAGCCTGCTCAAACATTACGTCTATTTAAAACAAAAATCTTGACTGTAAAAAGTAATAAGAAGATATTGGAAATAATCGGAGGAATTAAAAAAATGATAAAAGAAAAATATACACCATTGTTGTTATTCCACAAATAAGAGCAATAACAATCATGATGATACACGAATGTTGGCTTCATATAAGCAAAGATTTTCAGACGAAAAAAATAAATTTTCTTTGTAACTATATATATTAAAAGGAGAAAATATATGACATATTTTGAAGAAATAAGAGAACTTACTAAATTGATACCTACATCAATTGTCGATTTTTCTATAGACCGAAAAAAAACTTCTCCACCAACTCAAGCATCCTCCAACTTTATTACAAATAAAGAACAAGGAGATTGGGCGGAAGATTTAATATATAGATCCATAAATGAAACTTCCGAAAATTATGTAGCAATAAGATATGGTAAATCTGATGATTTAATTGCAGGTGATGAAGGGTTTGATAAATTTTACAATGAATTTCAAGATGAATTAGATACAATAGGGAAAAGGCCTGACTTATTAATATTCAAAAAGGAAGATTTTAATAGTTCCTTTGGATATGATATAAGTAAACTGAAGCATAATATAATAGACAATTATGTGAAAAAAGCAATAGCAGGATTAGAAATTAGGTCAAGTGCATTTCTAATTGACAAATATGAAAACGAAATGCAAAAAAGAACAAAATTCCATCTTGTAAAAGCTCTTGATATTAAAAATAAAATCTTATCAGATTACAAGGATTTACTAGAACAAAAAAATGCTAAATATGTAGAATTATTAGAAAGTATTGATGAAACAAATATCCATATTATAAGTTTTAGGCGACCAAGTTGGAAAGCTACTGAAAGATTACAAGAACTATCATTGTTGTTTAAGGAATTGAAAGAGAATATTAATATTATTCAAAAACGAGATTATCTTAGTATTACTCCAAAAGTTGAAGACATAAAAGTAGTTTATAAATGGACTGAAAAGTTTAATGTCCCACATTACTATATTCAAGTTTTCTTTGATAAAGCGTTTGGTATATCATTCAAAAATATTCTTACGTTGATAACAGAACCTGATAAAGAAGGTGAATATTACGAAATCAGTCAAGATGTAAAAAATCAGAATAAAACTACTATTAAGATTAACACAAGAAAAACCTCACAAATAGCATATAAGATTATTGAACCTGAGCATAAAAGCGTTCGTAAAGAAATGAGAAGAGGAAGGTTGCTATTTTATGTTACATTTGAAGGTGGAACAGCATACTTAGATATAAAAAATCTAAAATTGCTTTTAAACATAAGCAACTTCTAATATGATTTTAGAAAAAGAATATGTCAAAACTACAATGGTAAATCATCGTAAAAAGTTTGCACAATTTTTTACGCCTGAACCCATTGCAAAAATAATGTGCAATTGGTTGCTACAAGACAACAATTTCTCAACATTATTAGAGCCTGCATTCGGACTTGGTATTTTTAGCAGAATAATATTAAATAATAAGCCCAATGTTGATATCACAGGGTTTGATGTTGATAAAACAATATATAATACTGCAAAAAATAACTTTATTAACAATAATAACATTAAGCTGTTTTTAGAAGATTATTTATTTAATGATTGGAACAATAAATATGACAGAATAATTTGTAACCCACCTTATTTAAAATTTCACGATTATGAAAACAAAAAGACATTAGATAAAATTAAAAAAAAACTTAATTTTCATTTAACGGGTTTTACAAATATCTATACACTTTTTCTGTTAAAATCAATTTATCAATTAAAAGAAAACGGTAGAATAGCATATATAATTCCTTCCGAGTTTTTAAATTCCGACTATGGTAAAAAAATTAAAGAGTATCTTGTAAAATCAAATATTTTACGCCATATAATTATTTTCGATTTTAAGGAAAATGTGTTTGACAATGCTCAGACAACAAGTTCAATTTTACTCCTTGCAAAAGATAAACATAAGAAAAATATCCAATTTTCTGTTGTATCAAATCAAAAAGAATTAAATTTTATAAATACAATTATTGACAATTATCCTAAAAGTTCAGGCCAAATTTTAATTTCAACGGATACTATTGAACCTAATGTTAAATGGAGAAAATATTATCAAAAACAACAGAGCATAAAATATAGAAATCTAATTCCTTTTAATCATGTTGCAAAAGTGATTAGGGGAATTGCAACTGGTGCTAATAATTATTTTATTTTTAATGCTGAAAAAGCCAAACAATATAATATTCAAGAAGAAAATTTATTGCCTTGTATAACAAAATCAAAAGATGTAAACAAACCAATTTTTACTAAATCAGATTTTATTGCATTAAAAAACAATAATGCAAAAATATTTTTATTTGACGGGATTAAAAATCAAGACAAAAATACATTAAAGTATATCAAACTTGGAGAAGAAAAAGGTATTCATGAAAAATATTTAACATCAAAGCGAAATCCTTGGTATTCACTTGAAAATCGTCCACCTTCACCAATTTGGGTAGGCGTTTTTTACCGAAAAGGTCTAAAATTTGTTAGAAATGAAGCAGGAATAAGTAATTTAACTACATTTCACTGCATTTATTCGATAAATAATTTATTTAATAAAATTAATATTGACTTACTATTTGCCTATTTATTAACGGATATAGCTCAGAAAATTTTCAATGATAACAGAAGAGAATATGGCGATGGTTTAAAAAAATTTGAGCCCAATGATTTGAATAATGCTTTAATGCTTGATTTATCTATTTTAGATAAAGACACAGAGAAACTCATCATTGAATTATATAATGAATACAAAATTTCAGTATTGAATAATAGCGAAGATAGAAGCAAAATAAATGAAATAAATGAACAATTAAGAAAAATATACGAGGTCTGACAAAGGCTGTATATCATGTGGATAAAGTGCTAAATATGAAATTAATAGCAATAAATAAAATTAGTGATAAAATAAAAGTGAATCGCAAAAAACCCACAATGCTCATAGCCAAGCCCGTTGAATAAGAAATTTGAATTTATTGAAAATTACTAAAGATAATAAAAAATATAAGAAAATAATTTTACCTATTATAAACCTTAAGAAATTATTCCCTCAGCAATCTCAAATATCGAGACGCCCAATCTGGGTGTCTCGACGAATAATAAAACCAATACACAAAATCCTTGACTCATTTTAGCGGTATATGAGAAAAGAATAAGATGTTTTAAGAAAAATTTTATCATTTTTGGAGGATAAATGGAGTATAACGAATATATAAATTCAT
>JAMOQG010000114.1 GCA_027064135.1 Peptostreptococcaceae bacterium
ATAATTAACTCTATCGATACTACTTGTGCTATCTATCCATAAATTAGGTGGATTGTCTATAAAATTTATTATTTCTTCTGGTTTTAATGTATAGTTTTGTATCCAATCATCATTTGAAATGATATAATTTTCTGGTTGATTAATTAAAGGTGCATGTTGCATAAAATTTATTTTGACCTTTTGTAAAATTTTAGTTGGAAATTTTCCATAAGGATTTTTAGATTTCACTTGTTCATGAGTTAGTTCGCAACCATTCTTGTCCCCAACAGGTCTAATCCATTCTTTTGTAACTATATCTTTTCCAGCAACACAATGTTGATGATGCTTTACAGAATTTGCAAAAATTACTATTGTTTTTTCCATTATAAATGCCTTATATTAATATTATTAAAATTGCTTTTCAAGTATTCTGCTAATAATCGTCTATGACATTGTTTAGCAGTTGGCTCACTGCATAATAATACAGCATTATCAAATTCATCAATAGAGATATTGTTTAAAATATTTCTATCTACTAAAAGCTTATTGTAAATGTCAGTATATTCATTCCAATTAATAGTTTTTTTCTTATATCCATCAAGTAAATCTTTTGATGGTGCTAATTCAGGAATATATTCATATTCAATATTATGTAACTTTAAAAAATATGGTAAATGTTTTGCATTTGCAAAACCTGCAAGTTGTGATTTATTATTTAATCTAATATCAATTAATTTTTCAACTTTATTTTTTATTAGTAAAGTAAAAAACTCTTCTGCACTTTTTTGGGAAAAACCTATTGTAAATATATTCATTATTCATCACCTTCTTTTGTAATTGCATTATATGCTATATCTTTATTTCTTAAAATATATGCTTGTTCTATTGGTGTTTTGTCTGTTTCTAATCCAAGATAGTCTATTTTTTTATCATATTTTTTTATTAGTTGTTTTTCTAACTCTTCTTGAGATACAATTTTATCAGGATATATATGCTTTACATTAATCCCAATTTTAGTTAAAATTTCTGATATTAATCCAAATCTATGACAATCAAAAGCCTCTTTTTCAGAACACATTAGTGAAATATTATAACCCATTCTTATTCCTTTTTCTAATCGTGTAATTCCATCTTGAAATGATTTTAGTTTTTGAACTTCCTTAAAATTTACTTTACCATCCGGAAACAATAAATTTTTATCTTCATATCTAGCACCTAATAAATCACCCATAAATATATATTGTATATTATTTTTTTTTAGATACAGTTTTAAACCTTCTTTATTGTAATTAGGGGTAAATTTACTATATGGAATACTTCTTACATCTACAATTGTATTTATTTGGTGTTGTTTAATTAATGAAATAAAATAATCTATTTCGTGAGTAGAATGTCCTATCGTGAAAATATTTTTCAAAATACAAAATCCTTTTTTTGTTATTATATCATAAATGATTGTTTTCATTTAATCATAGATATACTTTTAGTATTTGTATATCGTTCTTCTAACGAATATAATAATTGAATATTTTCTGATAAAATTTGTCTTGACTTTTGGGGTAGAATAATTTTCTTCCCATTTTGTAATTATAAGACTATCTTTTTAAGAAATTCTATTATAAACTGAAACACTTCTATTTCTAAGTATATTATATTTTAAAT
>JAMOQG010000115.1 GCA_027064135.1 Peptostreptococcaceae bacterium
TTGTAAGTATTCCATATGATTCATTTAAAAGAAAATTAAAATATAAACTTGAAGAAAAAGGTATTAACTTTGTAGAAACAGAGGAAAGTTATACAAGTAAAGCGAGTTTTTTAGATGGAGATATAATGCCGGTATATAAAGAAAAAAACCAAACTAAATATACTTTTTCAGGAAAAAGAATAAAACGTGGTCTATATCAAAGTAAATATGGAATTCTATTAAATGCAGATTGCAATGCTAGTGCTAACATAATAAAAAAAGTATTTCCTAATGCCTTTGCAGGCAAAAGGAATAGTGGTGTCATGGATACACCGAGTGCTTTAAGCATTAACAAAGCGAAGCTCCCGCTTCTAAGCATAGCGAAAGCGGGTGGGTAGTTTACCTATTCATAAATGCTTTATATGCTCTATATGTCATAAATAAATCAGCTTTTGAAATCAATTCAAATGGTGAATGCATACTTAATACTGGTGTTCCACAGTCAACTACTTCTGCACCATCATTTGCTAAAAGATAAGCAATTGTTCCACCACCGCCTTGATCAATTTTTCCAAGTTCTCCGGCTTGCCAAGTAATATTATTATCATTAAATATTTTTCTTACTTCTCCAACAAACTCTGCGTTCGCATCATTACAGCCACCTTTGCCACGTGCACCTGTATATTTAACTAATTGAACTCCATTACCTATAAACGCTGAATTCAATTTCTCAGACACTTCTGGGAATGTAGGATCAAGTCCTGCGCCAACATCAGCAGATAATACTTGTGTATTTGTAATTGCTCTTCTTACTTTTAATTGATTAAAATCTTCTTGAAGATTAATCATTTCAGAAACAACATTTTCAACAAATTTTGATTGAGCTCCAGTATTTCCTTGAGATCCAACTTCTTCTTTATCAGTAAATACAGTCATAGCAGTTTTTGTAGGAACTTCAATTTCTAATATTCCTTTAAGTGCTGCAAAAGTACATACTCTATCATCATGACCATAACCACCAATTAACCCTCTATCAAAACCGATATCTCTAGCTTTTCCAGCAGGTACAATTTCGATTTCTGCAGATAAGAAGTCTTCTTCAATTAAATTATATTTTTCATTTAATATTCTTAATACATTTAATTTAACTTTTTCTTTAGTGTCTTTATCACCATACGGAATACTTCCAACTATAATATTTAAGTTTTCACCATTTATACCTTCAGCTAAAGTTTTTTTAGCTTGATCTTTTGCTAAATGAGGAAGTAAATCCGAAATATAGAAAACAGGTTCATTTTCATTTTCACCATAAGAAACTTTTACAATTTTATTATCTTTTGTTATTACTACACCATGAATTGCTAATGGAATTGTAGCCCATTGGTATTTTCTGATTCCACCGTAATAATGTGTCTTCATAAGTGCTAAATTAGAATCTTCATATAATGGATTTGGTTTTAAATCCAATCTTGGAGAATCAATATGACTTCCAACGATATTTAATCCTTTCGACACATTTTCTTTACCAATAAGTGCCATAACGACAGATTTACCTCTGTTTATAGCATATACCTTATCTCCAGTTTCTAATTTTTTACCATCTTTTATTAAATCATCTAAATTAACATAACCATTATTTTCAGCATATTCTATTATTTCTTCAACACATAATCTTTCTGTTTTAGAATTATCTAAGAATTTTTTATATTCATCAGCAAAATCAAATGCTTCTTCTCTATTTTCAATATTATCCCATGCATTTTTAAATTCTTTTTTTAATTCTTTTTCTAAAATCTTAAACTCGCTTTTTTCTTCAGTCATCTTACACCTCTAAATCCAATTCTTTAATTTTTTCAATTTGAGTATGATTTAATACTTTTACCAAATTAACCAACAATAAAATTTTATCAGGCAATTTACAAACACCGTCAATATAATCGCCATCAATATCTTTTACAATAGAAGGAGTATCTTTAATTTCTTCAGAATCTACAGTTATTGCCTGTGACGCATCATCAACTAAAAATCCAATCAATTTTCCTTCAACTTCTACAGCAATAATTCTTCTTTCACTTAATTTCTTAGTACTTTCAATATTAAACCTTTTAGAAAGATTAACAATAGGGATAATGTCTCCTCGCAAATGTATTACTCCCTCAATAAACTCTGGAGCATTTGGCAACAATGTAATTTTTTGATATTCATTAATACTTCCTACATTTGAAATTTCTAGTGCAAACTCTTGATTTCCCAATATAATTACAATATATTGTGATGCAGCCATTTTTCCCCTCCTATTCATCTTCCTTTAAACTATTATTTTGTTCCTTTATAAGTTGGTTATACTCTTTTTGAGTATCAACAACCGTTATATTTTCAAGTCTACCTCTAAATGATTTTCTAAAATTACTTAGATACTCATCTCTTAATTTTTTTTGTTCATTTTTTTCCTCTACTGTAAGACTTTCTTTTTTTGATTTTCTAGATAGTTCGTTAATTCTATCCATATCTTTCTTATTTAACAAATAATCACCTTTTCTAAATTAATCTAATTTGCCTATTACTTTTTGAACCTCATTAACAATTTCATGAGAAGTTATTAACTTAAGTACTTTATTCATATCTAAGTTCATTACTCTATCTTCCTCTAATACAGGAACTTCTTTTCTAACTAAATCATAAGCAACTCTAGTACCAACACCAAGTTTTTTATTATCGTCAAAATCAATTGCTTGACATGCTGCTAATAATTCAATTGATATTACATGCATAACATTTCCCAAAATTTCATTTGCTTGTCTAGCTGCAATAGTTCCCATTGAAACATGATCTTCTTGATTTGCTGAAGACGGAATTGAATCAACACTTGCAGGATGTGCTAATACTTTATTTTCACTTACTAAAGAAGCTGCTGAATATTGAGCAATCATAAATCCTGAATTTAAACCACCGTTTTTAGTTAAAAATGCTGGCAAACCACTTAATGAAGGATTTACAAGTCTTTCAATTCTTCTTTCACATGAATTTGCAATCTCAGCTAATGCAATTTTTAAGAAATCAAATACTAAAGCCATAGGTTGTCCGTGAAAATTTCCACCTGATAATGCTTCATTTGTATCTTTAAAAATAATTGGATTATCAGTAACAGCATTTATTTCAATATTAACTTTTGATTCAATATAAGATATCGAATCTTTACTTGCACCATGAATTTGTGGTATACATCTCAATGAATAAGCATCTTGTACTCTTAATTCACCTTGTCTTGTAGTAAGTTTAGATCCTTCTAAAATTCTTAATAAATTACTTGCAGTATTTATTTGACCTGGATGTGGTCTAACTAAATGAAGTCTTTCATCAAAAGCATCAGTAATTCCTTTTAATCCTTCAATAGTTAATGAAGCAGAAATATCAGATAATGCCATTAACATTTTCGCATCATATAAAGTTATTACGCCAACAGCTGTCATTACTTGTGTACCATTAATTAACGCAAGACCTTCTTTCGCAGAAAGTGAAGTTGTTTTAATTCCTGCTTTATCCATTGCTTCTTGTCCACTCATTCTTACGCCTTCATATATTGCTTCACCTTTACCAAGCATTACTAAAACTAAATGAGCAAGAGGAGCTAAATCTCCACTTGCACCAAGAGAACCTTTTTCAGGTACAATTGGATAAACATCTTTATTAATCATTTCAACTAACACATTTAAAGTACTTAATCTTACACCAGAATATCCTTTAGATAAATTATTTACTCTTAAAATCATAATTGATTTTACAATTTCATTGCTTAAAGGATTTCCAACACCACACGCATGACTCATGATTAAATTTTCTTGTAACTGAGCAGTATCTTCTTCTGAAATTGTTACATCCGAAAATTTTCCGAATCCAGTAGTTATACCATAAACTGTTTCCTTATTCTTAACAAATCTATCAACAATTTTCCTTGATTCCTCTACATCTTTTATTGCTTGTTCAGCTAATTCGATTTTCGCTCCAAATCTAGCAATCTGAACAACTTTCTCAATTGTTAAACTTTTTCCATCAATAATAATTTTTTTCATTTTTCCCCCCATGCCTAAACTTCTAACTAATGCTATTTTTTCACATTTATTAAAATTTTTCAACAACTATTACAATTTTTTTTATTTTTTAGTTTTTATTAAACATTTATTAGAATTTCCAATTAAATCCCATCTATTAAGAGTTGTTAAAGCTTCATAAACTAAATCATAATTTCTTCTATGAGAAAACTGTAATAATGCTCGTTGCATTTTTTTCTCTTTAACTGTTTTAGGCACATATACCTTTTCCATACTTCTAGGATCAATTTCAGTATAATACATACAAGTTGAAAGAGTTCCAGGTGTTGGATAAAAATCTTGAACTTGTTCAGGTACATAACCAGTTTCCTTAAGATACTCCGCCAAAATCACAGCATCTTTTAAAGTAGATCCTGGATGAGAAGAAATTAAGTAAGGAATAATATATTGTTCCTTATTTAATTCTTCATTAATTTTATAAAATTTATCAACAAATTTTTCATAGACGTCTTTAGATGGTTTATTCATATATTTTAAAACATTATTTGAAACATGCTCAGGTGCTACTTTTAATTGTCCAGAAACATGGTATTCACATAACTCTCTAAAAAATTCATCATTCTTATCTGCCATTAAATAATCATATCTAATTCCAGAGCGAATAAATACTTTTTTTATACCTTCAACGTTTCTCATTTTTCTTAATAAACTTAAATAATCAGAATGATCTACATTTAGTTCACCACAAGGTTTTGGAAATAAACATTGTTTAACTTTACAACTTCCACGTTTTAATTGATGTACACATGCCGGTTGTCTGAAATTTGCTGTAGGACCTCCAATATCGTGAATATATCCTTTAAAATCTTTGTCGTTTTTAAGTATATTAACCTCTTTTAATATTGATTCATGTGATCTGCTTTGAACGATTCTTCCTTGATGAAAAGTTATTGAGCAAAATGAACAATTACCCAAACATCCTCTTGCACTTACAATACTAAACTTCACTTCTCTTAATGCAGGAATTCCACCATCTTTTTCATATTTCGGATGATAATTTCTTTGATAGGGTAAATCATAAATCCAATCCAATTCATCCCTATTTAGAACAAGTTGAGGCGGATTTTGAACTACATATTTATTATGATGCTTCTGTACTAAAGCTTTTCCAAGTATTGGATTTTGTTCTTCGTAGTAAATTTTAAAGGCTTCAGCATATTTTTCTTTACTGTCGCATATTTCTTGATAAGATGGAATTTCAATATAATCATATAGTTCATCTAAAGAATTTTTAATAAAACATGTCCCAGGTACATGATTAATATATTCAATATCCAATCCATTTTTTAAATTATCAGCAATTTCTAAAATTTGCTTTTCTCCCATTCCATAAATTAACATATCAGCACCTGAATCAAATAAAATCGAATGACGAATTTTATCATCCCAATAATCATAATGTGCCATTCTTCTTAAGCTTGGTCCAACACCACCTATAATAATACTTACATCACCATATGCTTCTCTAATTAAATTTGAATAAACTATACTTGACCTTTTAGGTCTCTTTCCTATTTCTCCAGCCGGCGAATAATTATCAACTCTTCTTAATTTTTTATTTGTAGTATACATATTTACCATAGAATCTAAATTCCCTGCTGAAACTAAAAATCCATACTTAGGTTTTCCAAGTCTTTTAAAATCATCGACACTGTGAAAATCAGGTTGATCTACAATCCCAACTTTATATCCTGCATTAACAAGCACTCTTGAAATTATTGCATGTCCAAAACTAGGATGATCAACATATGCATCAGCTGATACTAAAACAAAATCAAGTTCGGTCCAACCTAATTCTATCATTTCTTCTTCCGTCGTCGGTAAAAATTCATTTTCTAACATTTTTTCTCCTTATCTAAAAAGGCTATGAAACCATAGCCTTTTTTTATTTTGAACTTTCTCTTTTTATCAATTCATGAGGCATTATTTTTACATTACTTTCATTAAGTTCAACATCTTCATTTATTTTTTTAATTAACATTCTAGTTGCAACTGACCCTAAATCAAAAATTGGTTGTTTTATTGTTGTTAATCCTGGTCTAAATAATTTTGCAATTTGTGTATCATGGAATCCTGCTACTTGTACATCTTCTGGTATTTTATATCCATTATCTAATAAACAATTCATTGCCGCAATTGCAGCATCATCATTTGTAGCAAAGATTGCATCTGGCACATTATCATCTTCAATCATTTTTTCAACAAGTTTATATGCCTTTTCAATTTTAAAAATACCATCATATACTAAGCTTCTATTGTATTCTACAGATTCTTCTTTTAAAGCTTTTTGATATCCTAATAATTGATCATTAATAAACATATCATCTGAATCACCACTTCTAATAAGCGCAATTGATTTACTACCTTTCCCTATTAAATATTTTGTCATATCATATGTAGCCTTTTCATTATCTATTGACACACTCATAGATTCAAATTCTTTTATAAATCTATTAATTAACACAACAGGAAACTTAGCATTTTTAATAAATTCTTTATGTTCTTTTTGAATTTTATATGAAATAAAAACTAAACCTTCAACATGTTTATTCATAAGTAAATTAAGATATTTTAACTCTTGTTCTCTTTCGGCATATGAATTACACAAAATAATATCATAATTATATACTTTTGCAATTTGCTCAATTGCATTTAATATCTCACCAACGAAAAACGATGAAATATCCGGTACAATAACTCCAATCAAATTTGTCTTTTTCATTACTAGAGATCTAGCAATTTGATTTGGCTCATAATTTAATTCTTTTATTACTTCTTCTACTCTTTCTCTAATATCATCACTTACAGGTTTTGATTTATTAATTACTCTTGAAACAGTGGAAATTGATACATTTGCTTTTTTTGCAACATCTTTAATTGTTATCGTCATATTATACTCCTTACAAATTAAATTCCTTCGATGTTTTTATACCCAAATAATATATTTCAACTCATTTTTTATTAATCATTATGTCCATATCTCATTAAATCAAATTTATTAAGAAATATCAAGTATATTCTTACATTATTATTACTCAAATAGTTGCAATTAAATACTTTTTCTGTTATTATTGTGTTAATGGCTGTGGAGAATTTACACTGAAAGTTGGTATTATGAAAAAATATTATAATAGTTTTATAAATTTTATGAAATCTAAATACACATTTATGATAATTCCTAACTCAACGAAGAAATCGTTTCAGTTTGCCATACCTAAATTTCTTTTAATATTAATTATCTTCATTAACTTATTTTACATTTCAAATACAACAATTCATAATTATCAACTAAATATGATAAATAAAAAAATTTCAGCAGAATATGATACTTTGTCAAAAAATTTAAACCAACGTATATACTATTCGGCTTATTTGAAAAATGTACTTGATAATCAAAATGTAGATTTAAAAACACTAAAGCAAGAATTAATAGATGAAAAAGAAGCATATACTGCTAGACTTGATGAAATCAGTGATTTAGAAGAAGAATTTGTATATCTTATAAATGAGTTTAATTACAATAACAATTTTGATATTGAAGTTGCTTCATCAAGAGCACTTATCAAAGGAAGAGAATCTGTTTATTCTAAAAAAGATATAGACCAAGAAGATTTTATTAGTTTAATAAAACTTGACATTGAAGATAACAGCGAATTAATTAAAGAAGTTGAAGAAAAATTAGATTTTTTAGAATGTAAACCAGATTTATTACCTGTTAAAGGTAGAATTTCATCAAATTTCGGTTGGAGAATACATCCAGTAACTGGTAAACATGATTTTCATGATGGAATTGATATCGCACAAGACTATGGAACTCCTATTAAAGCAGCTGGAGCTGGAGTTGTTACATTTAGTGGTACAAGTGGTACTTATGGAAATGTAATTATAATTTCCCATGGTTATGGTTATAAAACTGTTTATGCACATAATAAAAAGAATTTTGTAAAAGTCGGAGAAAAGGTGAATAAAGGTGAAGTCATTGCAGAAATCGGTTTAACAGGCACTACAACAGGACCTCATTTACACTTTGAAGTTCATAAAGATGGAGAATTGATTAATCCAAAAGATATATTAAATTTTGATTAGGAGGATATAATGTTTAGTAAAGTAAATAATAGAACAAATAGCATTTATGAAGTAGTAATTGGTGAGCATACTGACTTTCAAGGAAACATTCATGCTGAAGGCAATGTAAAAATTGACGGCAAATTGAACGGTAATATTAAATCAAATGGTGAAGTATATATTGGTGAAAATTCTGTAATTATTGGAAATATTACTTCAAATAGTACACTTACTATTTCAGGGAAAGTAACAGGTTCAATAAAAGCAAATGGTGATTTGAGAATCACCGAGACAGGAAACTTAGAAGGTGATATACTTGTTTCAAGCTTTATTATAAATAAAGGTGGCACTTTTAAAGGTAATTGCAGCATTAATACTGAAGAAGCAAATAATGATTTAGAAACATTAAGTTCAGAATTTGAAAAAAGTGAAAACGCTATTGAAAAAGAAAAAAAAATAAAAAATGATGCAAAAGAAAAAGAAGAGAAAGAAAAAGAGAAAAAAGAAGAAAAAAATAAAAATAAAAATAATAATAATAATAAAAAAGTGCCCTACGGGCATTTAGATTAATCCAAATTTTTGTATTTTTCCCAAGTATATAAAATGCCATGAAAACTCTGGTATTTTATCGGAATCATATATCCATCACATTTTTCA
>JAMOQG010000116.1 GCA_027064135.1 Peptostreptococcaceae bacterium
TTTAAGCAAAGAGCTCCTAAGTATAAAATAAATGTAGTGAGTTTTTATCAAAAACTAAATTCGCTATAAACATTAAAGTTTCAAAGTTTATAGCGAATTTTATACGGCGTTATGTTCCAAAGTCAGGTTTTATCATAAATCATACATAATGTTAACATTTCTTTATACAAAAAAACTGCCGTATTTACTAAAACGACAGTTTAATTATTATTTTTGTACTGCTTCAATTGCTGCTTTTGCAATAATTTCAGTTGGATCCACAATATTTTCATTTATTCCAATTTCTTCAAAAATAAGTGGAAGCTCCGTACATCCTAGAATAAACTTCTTATTACTTGAATTATCACTTTTTTCAACAATTTTTAAGAATTCTTCTTTATGATATTTTTTTATACCTTTTTTATAATTGTAAATTGACTCCATGATCATATTTTGATTTTCTTTAGAAGGTACTGATAATTCAATATTATAATCTTTAAAAATATTTTGATATACTTTAGATTTATAAGTCCCTGTAGTTGCAAGTAAACATGCACTTTCTACATTCTGCTTTTTTAAATACTTCGCAGTTTCTTTAATCATATTTAAAAACACATAATTTTCTTTATTTATTTTTTCATTTACTTTTTCAATTATTTCATTATAAAAATAATGTGCTGTATTACAAGGCATAATCAAAATATTCGCTCCAGCATTAATCAAATTAACTGCAGTTTTTGTTAATTCTGGAACTGGATTTTCACCATTATTTAATATTGCATCAGTTCGATCTGGTATCATAACATTACTATCAATTATTACATGAGCATGTTCCTGATCTGATTTCGCATTTGTATTTAATATTATTTTTTTAAATAAATCAGCTGTTGCCATTGGACCCATGCCGCCAATTATTCCAATTATATTTTCTTTCATTATTTTGCTTCATTCCCTTCAATAACTTCTAATTCGCCTTCTGTAGCAGCTATAATAACTGCACAAGAAGCATCTCCAATAACATTAACAGATGTTCTCGCCATATCTAAAATACGATCTATTCCTGCGATAAGAACAAGTCCTTCTAATGGTAAACCTACTGATTGTAGAACTAATGTTAACATAATAAGTCCTGCTCCTGGAACTCCAGCAGTACCTATTGAACCTAATGTTGCTGTTAAAACTATTGTCATCATTTGTCCAGTTGATAAATCAATACCATAAACTTGAGCTAAGAAAAGTGCACAAACACCTTGATAAAGTGCTGTTCCATCCATATTTATTGTAGCACCTAATGGTAAAACAAATGATGAAATTTTCTCAGATACACCTAAATTTTCTCTTACCGATCTAATTGTAACAGGTAAAGTTCCTGAAGAACTTGTAGTACTAAATGCTGTTACAGCCGCTGGTGCAACCCCTTTGAAAAATTTCATTGGACTAATTTTAGCAAATATTCTTACAGCTGTTGAATAAGTGATTATTGCATGAAGTGCAACTCCAAGATAAACAGCTAAAATTACCATACTAAGTGGTTTCAATACATCAAGACCATACTGTGAAACAACTGGAACTATTAATGCAAATACACCATATGGTGCAGCTTCCATAATAAATGCAGTAATTTTATACATAATTTCTGCAACACTGTCAAAAAAGTTTACAAATGGCGCTGATTTTTCTTCTGGTAAAGTGGTACATCCAACTCCTAAAAATAATGCAAACGCAATTACTTGTAAAATATTTCCATCAACTAAACCTTTTAATGGGTTTCTTGGTACAATATTTAATAATGTGTTAATAATTGATGGTGTTTCAACTGATTTTGCTGCTGCATCAACCGGAATAATTAATCCAGCACCTGGTTTAAGTATTGTAGCTAAAACCAAACCAATTGTTACTGCAATAGCAGTTGTAATAAGGTAATATACTAATGTTTTTCCACCAATTCTACCTAATGACTTTGGATCTCCTATACTAGCAGCACCAACTACTAATGATGAAAATACTAATGGAACTATGATCATTTTGATCATATTAATAAATAATGTTCCAAAAGGCTTAATATAATTTTGTGCAATATCTGGCGCACCCTGTAAAAACATACCTACAATAATACCTGAAATAAGTCCAATAAAAATTTTTGTTGTTAACTTCATGTTCTTCATTTCTTTCCTCCTCAAATGTTTAACTATATATTAATTATATTTAACATTTTATATTAGTGAAGACAAATTAAGACATCCTAAGACGATATTAATTAATTTCATCACAAATAATAATTGAACTTTCAATGAATTTTCTAATATTTATTCTTCCAACCTTATTTGATTCTTTTTTTAAATATTTCATTTCTACTCTTAATTCAACAAAGTCAAATAATTGATTTGAATATTTTTCAAATACCGGATTCATATAATCTTCATTTCCTAATGCGGCCATTGAAATAAATGATTTTGTAATAATTCTTCTAATTCTTTTTTTAACTAAATAAATTTGTTTTTTATTAAATAATTCTTCTGATAAAGAAAGATACATTTCAGAAAGAGTGTATTTATTTTCACGCTCTTTAACCCATTTTACTGATTCAATTAATTCATCACAACCAGTTGATCCTAAAATTCCAATTTTACTATAGAAATTTTTAATTTTATCTTCAAACAATTCGTTTTTAGTATCATCTTGAATAAAAGTATTATTTAATTTATTCATTACATTTTTCACTTGATTAACAGTACTTTTCATTTCTTCATACTCAACTAATTTATTTATTACTGATACAACTTCAATAACATTAATTGGCTTTGTAATGAAAAATTCTATTTTTTCATTATACGCTTTTGCAATCATTTCTTTATCTGACACTTCAGAAATCATAACAATTAAAGGATTATATGCTTTCTTGATTTCTCTTATTATTTGTAATCCATCTTTATCCGGCAATAAATAATCTAATAATATTATATCTGGTCTGTGTTTAAGGATACCTTCGATCCCAATGTTCGCTGATAATGCAGAATCAATTAAATAATTTTCAAAATTATTTTTAATAATATCTTCTAAAATATTTATAATACTAATATCATCATCAACAATATAAATCAATTTCATCTGCATCTCCTCCTAATATAATTTTGTTACTTGGAATTTTTATTAAAAACTTCGTACCAATATTTAGTTCAGATTCTATGTCAATAGTTCCATTATAATTTTCTACTACAATATTCCAAATATGAGAGAGTCCTAAACCTGTTGACATTTTACCTGTTTCTTTATCGTATTTTGTAGTATATCCCGAATTAAAAACCACTTCTTTTTTCTCATTTTTAATTCCTTCACCTGTATCTTCAACAACAAATAAAATTTCATCATCTTTTAAACTTGCAACTATAAAAATTTTACCATAATTATTAATTGCATCAATACTATTTACAGTCAAATTATTAAGAACTGATATTATCGTGTAAAATTCTTTTGTTTTAAACATTTCATTATATTCAATATATACATCTATTTTTTTATTTTTCTGTTTCACCAAATTTATAACATGTTCTTTAACAATTAATAATATTTCTTCAATAGTCATCTCTTTAATTTCAGTATCAGTATCAAAAATTGAATTCATCCCCGCTATTACTCTTAAATAATCTTTTTTTATTTCATGTATGTCTTTAGCAATTTTTAAAATCGGCTTTTTTAAATTCTCATCATCGATTGTATCATAATAATTATGAGTATATGCTACAGCATTTTCAATATCATTTCGAGATTTTTTTAAAATAAATAATTCTGTTTTTAACTTTGAAATAAATACAATTATTTCTCTATAATATTTTTCACGCTCTACTAACTTTTCTTTGTCATAATAAAAAGAAGTTAAATAATATGCTAATAGTAATACTATTGTTCTTAATGCACCAACAATAATTATTGTTACTATTAATTTATTGAATTCAGAATACTGCCATGCTTTTCTAATAATTACTTCAATTATATTTGGAACAGCATCACAAATCCATAAACTAATGAAAAATTGAAATGGTTTATCTAATAAATTTCTTACATCTAAAATTTTAAAAAATATTCCAAAAAATAAATAATAAAATAATACTGGTGTATACATTTTTATAGCTTCAAAAATAACAATATCATTACCAAGATAAAATACTAATGTTCTAAACACAGAAGTAGATATACCTACTGACATAGTTATCAAAATAATACTATAATCTTTAAAATAAATGAGAAAAAGAGACATAAAAAAAACAGCCAATGTTAGTCTAAAACCAATATTAAATGGACTTAAATAAAATTGTCCCATTAAAACAGAAATCATACTTATTGTGAAAATATCTTTAATTATTTGCTTATTTTTAATAAAATTCAAGTCGTCCCACCTTTTTAATCCATGATAATTATACCATATATAAAACAGTATCATTACGTTTTCGTAACATTATTATTAATATTATTGTAAATTTTGATATAATAAGGTATTATAAACATGCGAATATAAAATTGGAGGTTTAAATGGGAGTTTTATTTGGTACAGATGGTGTAAGAGGAGTTGCAAATACTGAACTTACTAATGAATTAGCTTATAAATTAGGAAAATACGGCGCACATGTAATTACAAGTGGGAAAAAGAAATCAAAAATATTAATTGCTAAAGATACAAGAATTTCAGGCGATATGCTTGAATCTGCAATGATTGCTGGGATGTTATCATCAGGTTGTAACGTTATAAAAATTGGTGTATTACCAACACCAGCAGTTGCATATCTTGTAAGACATTTAAATGCAGATGCTGGAATTATGATATCAGCTTCACACAATCCAGTAGAATTTAATGGTATTAAATTTTTTAATAGTGAAGGTTATAAATTATCTGATGAAATTGAAAATGAAATTGAAGAATATATTGTAGGCGATAAAAGACTGGATCACAAAGTATACGGTTCTGAAATCGGAAGAAAATCATCAAATTTTGAATGTCTTGATATATATGGAGATTACATTAAAAATACAATTGATTTACCTTTAAATAATATTAAAATAGCAATTGATTGTGCTAATGGTGCTGCTTCAGTTATTGCACCTAAAGTACTTAAAAGCCTTGGCGCTGAAGTAATTGCAATCGATAATGAACCAAATGGTTTAAATATAAATGTAAACTGTGGCTCAACTTCACCAGAAAATATTCAAAAATTAGTTATTAAATCAAATGCAGATATTGGTTTAGCCTTTGATGGCGATGCAGATAGATTAATTGCAGTTGACGAAAAAGGTGAAATTGTAGATGGTGATAAAATTATGGCTATTTGTGGGAATTATCTTAACAGTATAAATGCTTTAAAAGATAATACTATCGTTTCTACTGTAATGAGTAATATTGGTTTTGATATTTCAATGAAAGAAAATAATTTAAATACAATTAAAACTTCAGTTGGAGATAGATATGTTTTAGAGGAAATGAAAAAAAATAATTATACTCTTGGTGGTGAACAATCAGGTCATATAATATTTTTAGAACATAATACAACAGGAGATGGCCTTTTATCTGGTGTACAGTTAATAAATGCAATGTTACATTCAAATAAAAAATTATCTGAGCTTGCAAATATTATGACAACATATCCTCAAATTCTAATTAATGCAAAAGTAGAAAATTCAAATAAGCATAATTATAAGCATGATGAAGAAATAAAAAATGAAATAAATAGAGTTACTGAATATTTTGAAGGAAAAGGTAGAGTTTTAATTAGACCGAGTGGTACTGAGCCTTTAGTTAGAGTTATGATTGAAGGAAAAGATACTGAGGAAATAAAGAAATATGCTGAAGAGCTTGTTAAATTAATAGAAAAAAATTTAAATTAACAAAAGAGAAAGACCGAAAAAATTATCGGTCTTTTTTTAATACATTTATAAAGCAATCATAATATGCAGTTTGTTCACCCATATCACTAATAATATCAGGTGTTAAGAAATTTACACTGCCATTTTTATTCCAATTTCCTTCATACATTAAAGCCACACCATCCATCATGTTTTTATCTGTAATTGCAATTGCATTTATTTTACCAAATTCAGATTCCAATGTTATAACTTCTCCATCTGAAAAATTATATTTTTTCATATTATTTTCTGATAGTTTAACTTCTGTTAATTCATTTTCATCTACAAATCCTTGCGAATGCAGAGAATTTTTATAATGCACAGTTAAAAATCTTAAAGCGTATTTATGGCTTTTATCAGTTTCAATATAATCTGCTACTGGAAGTTGTCCATCCTTTTCTGCTTTTTTAGAATAAAATTCAAACTTTTTTGATGGTGTATTAAATTCTCTGTTTTTCCAAGCTATTTCACTATTTGGAATATAAAAAGAATTTTCTTTTAACATATTTAAATTAAGATTATATTTTTCAAATAAAGGTTTTAATTGTTCGTTAAAATATTCTTCTCTAGTTAAATATGGATAATTTTCAATATTCATTTCTTTAGCTATTCTTTGAAATAATTCATATTCCGATATAACATTGTCTATCGGTTTCACAGCTTGATGACTATACAATATATGCGGATTAAACATACCTGAACTTATTATATCCTCTTCTTCAAGTACTGTAGTTGCTGGGAATATTAAATCACAGTGTTCCATAGTATCAGTTATAAATAAATCAATTCCAATTTTAAATTCAACTGAATCGAATGCATCAATTACTTTATTTATATTTGGAAGCTGAACAAGTGGATTTGATTTTGTAATGAAAACACATTTAATAGGTATATCTTTTTCTTTTAAAACAAATTCTGCAAATTTACTTTTTGAAAAAGTTCTTCTATTTATTACTTTTTCATTTATTTTTTTTGATAAAGCCCCATTTAAACCTTTAAATTGTTTATTATTATAAAATAAACCTCCACCTTCAATACCTATATTTCCTGTTAATGCACCAAGTGCATTTATTGATCTTACAGTGTTTCCACCGTTTTTATATCTTTGTACTCCAAAACCCACAACTATTGATACAGGTTTTTTTAAACCTAACATTTCGGCTAATTTAATAATTTCATTTTCAGGTATAGCTGTTACTCTACTAACTTTTGATATATTAAATTTTTCTGTATTTTTCTTATAATTTTCAAATCCTAAAGTATAATTATCAATAAAATTATTATCACAATAATTTTTTTCAATTAAATAATTCCCTATTCCTAATGCTAACGCTGCATCAGTTCCTGGTTTAATTTGAATATATAAATCAGCTAATTTAGCTGATTCTGTTTTAACAGGATCAATCAATACAACTTTTGCTCCATTTTTCTTAGCTTTATTTATAAAAGAAACCATATGAATATTTGTATCAACTACATTTCTTGACCATAAAATTATTAATTTACTGTTTTCTATCTGATTAGGATAATTTGATAAATTACTTCCAAAATCATATTCAGTCGCTTTATCCCCTGATCCCCAACACAAAGTACCGGTTGGTGTTGTTACACCCCCTAATGAGTCAAAGAATATCTCATCTACCATTTTACTAATACCACCATATCCGCTATCGTTATAATGTAGAATTGATGATACCCCATAATCTGTTAAATATTCATTTAGTTTATTCTTAGTAATTTCTATAGCATCATCATATGAAATTTCAACCCATTCATTATTTTTTTTAAGCATAGGTTTTGTAAATCTTTTAGGATGATATAATCTTGTTAAATGATCTTTTCCTTTATTACATACAAATCCTTTTGTAATTGGATGATCTTTATCTCCTTCAATTTTTATTACTTTATTATTTTCTTTTATTGCTACTAATGAACAAAGATCAAAACAATCTAATGGACAAGCAAATTTTATTTTTTTCATATTCACCCCATATTTCACATACTATTATTTCTTGGTTTGCAAATATACCAATCTGCTCTAATATCTACATTTATCCTATAGACTTCCGGAAAATAATCTTTCATTTCTATTTCAGAATTTTTAATAAAATTAAAATAATTTCCGCCTTCTAACCATTCAATAATACTTGTTAATATTCCTCTATTATCATTATAGTCATGAAAAATAACAAATTCTTTTGTTACTCTACTCATTTCTGCATATATTTTCTTTCGCTCATGAGTTTTTAATCCATGCGCCACATATGATGCAATAGCAATATCAAAAGATTTATCTTCAAAAGGCAGTTTTTTAAGAACATTACCATTAACAAAATTAATGTCTTTATTTTCGGGTTTGTTTTTAGCTATTTCAAGCATATTTTTAGCCGAATCAACACCGGTTACTTCCATTTCTCTTTCATTAAGTACTGAACATAATGCTCCCGTTCCACATCCGACATCAAGAATTGTTTTATATTCTAAAATATTAAATTCTTCTTTAACTTCATCAACAATTCTATTAAATTTATTTTTTTGCCCATTATAAAATAATCCATAAATAGGTGCTATAACATTAAATAGTAAATTACTTTTCTTTTCTCCCAAAATATTCTCTCCTTTAGCCTTTTTTATATTATACTATATTTTACTGAATTTGAAACTATCGTAATACAGATTTAGTTATATTTTTAATAACTGCTTTTTCTGCATACATTTTCTCATCTGCTTCTTTAATCAAACTATCCATCAAATTCTGTTTATCACTTTGAAAATCTACAATTCCATG
>JAMOQG010000117.1 GCA_027064135.1 Peptostreptococcaceae bacterium
AGGCTGTTTATGTATTGATTGTAAGTGATTTGATAAATAATCATAATCTTTGAAATTATATTTATTTTTAATAACTTCAACCATATTTAAAAATGATTTACTTTCTAATAATTCATTTACTTTACTATTATGAAGTGGTTCTAATTGTTTACCTGTATCATCTACATCATTTAGATTAAAATCAATATGAACTGATGATACTTCTTGTTTATAATTATAAAATACTGTAGGAATAGATAAGTCCATAAAGGAATTATCTACATACTTAAATCTAATAATTAATGACCAGTAATGTATTTGATATTCGTTTTTAATTGCTAATGAACCAGTATTTTTTCTAATATTATTAATATCTTCATCGTTTACTAATAATATACCTAAATTGGATCCAACTGTTTTATCTGTAATTTTAATTTTTGATTCTGTTGGAATTGTCATTTTAATTGTTTGTTTTTTTTTCATTTTGTTTTTCCTCTAAGATTTCTGCTATTTTATAAATTTCTAATGATTTTTTAATACACATTTTTGCATATTCTAAAGCTCCTGAAGCAATAATTTTTTCATTATATGGAGATAATAAATTAGCATGATTTAATGTTCTTAAACCTTTTAATGTTGAATTAGATAAGTTTCCTGTACACACACTATTCCAATCTTTTTTACTATATGAATTCCATGCTATATTACAAGAAAGCATTGGTGTTATATGCTGTCCTGAAGTTTCTCCATTAAGCTTAATAATTGATGTTCCATAATAAGGCATAACAATACCTTTTGTAAGTATTTGATGAGCTGATAAATATAATTCATAATTAGGATCTTCTGACTTATCTTTTTTTACTTTATATTCAATATTTGCTAAACCATTATTAAAACTAGCATTAATAATTTTAATATCTGAATATATTTGACTTGATGATAATTTAATAATATTATTAATATTATTTTCTATTAATTCTAAATCTGCTATTTCTGATTGATATTTTTTTTTACATTTATCTAAACTTTCCTGTGTATTATATATATAAATTACTATTTTATATTCTTGGTTGTGCCATTCTAGATATTTATCTTTATCTGATAAAAGCATTGCTGTTACTGGATGAAAAGGATTAATAATATTTTTATCATTATCAATTAATAATGCTCCATAAAATAATTCTTCTATTTCATTAATTATTTCATTAATTAAATTAATTGCTTTTTTATAACTTTTAATATTTGTAATTGTAATAATATTATTAGTTACTTCATCAAACAATATATCTGATAAATGCATTTCAGATGTATATTCTTTTGTAACTATTTGTTCTCTATTTTTAATTAAATTTTTTAAAGCTTCACTTTTTGCTCCAATTTTAATTAACGGAGATCCATCTTTTATAAATTCGTTTATATCATCAATTAAATCTAATGTATTCATAATATTTTTAAATTCTTCTTGTGTATATTCTAATGTATATTGAAACATTGTTTTATTATTTATGAAATACATTTATTCTCCTTGTTCTTGAATATTATTAACTTGATTTTCATCCATCATTAATCCATTAAATTCCATTTGAAATGAATATTTTCTATCTGTAGATAATTTACTTTCA
>JAMOQG010000118.1 GCA_027064135.1 Peptostreptococcaceae bacterium
TTTTTTGAAAAAGAATAACAATATTATATTTTGTCATATTTATTAAAAATAACATTCAAAAATTATGTATGTTATTTTTATTATTTAAGTGTAGTTTGTATATAATGTTTGTTGATAAATAGTTAGCTACAAAGGAACTTAATGCAAAATAATTTTAGGTTTGATTTGTCAAATTACCTAATTCATTTTTTTAGAGATGTAGATTTAGAAAGTAATGCCTATATTCATTTTCCTGAGTTTGCTGGTTTTAATAATATTTATGAAGATACTAAGCTATCAGCATTATTTTTACTTAGATGTGCTTTAAGGCACTCTAAATTAATTGCCTCATGGTCATATAGAAATAATAAAAGATCAGTTTATGGATATAACCCTGCTGTATGCTTTACAGAAATGCCCTTAGCTGCTTTTGTTCAAACAAGTTTTGAACGACTTCAACGTGGAGAAAATATAAATCAATATGCTCTTTTATTACCAAAAAGCAATATGTTTAGTTTAGGGGCTAGACCAGTTATTTATGCTTTAACTTCAAACAGTATTTCTTATGTAAAAACAAATAATTCAGAAGAAAGAATAATAGACCCTAATCAATTACCAATACTAGAACAATATAGATATGTTACTTATAATCTTAGTTCAAAATACCCTATAGATTGGACTCATGAAAGAGAATGGAGATGGGCTTGTAGAAATGACCTTACAGAATATAATAAAGAATTATATGAAGATGGAATACTAGAAGATTTTTCAAAGTTACCAAGTTTAGATATTAAAAATTCAAACATCACTGGTGCAGGAGTAGTTGTTCCGAAAAATAAAGATGTAGAAAAAGTTTTATTTGATATTTTAACACTTATTGACAAAGGTGATGTATTACATAATACATTTAACTTTATACTTTCTACAGAAAATTTGAATTTCACTCAAATTATTAATCCTTTAGACCTTGAAAAGTTTATTAATGAAAACTTAATTGATGTTAGTTCTTTTTATCAAATGAATGATGATATACAAGCGAATATAAATAAAGATATTAACAATATTATTAGTAATGGTATCTCTTCAATAAGTCAAAAAGCTGAAAACTATCAAAACGAACAAGGTAAAAGCTGGGTTTGGATTATAGACAATCAATCAGAAGTTGCTCGTGCCTTAATACTATCAAAAAGAATTACTATAAATATAGAAGGAAAATATTTACTTGAAATAAAGAACATAGAAAATAAAACACTGAGAGAGCAAGAAGCAATTTGTAAAAATATAGCCAGTCAGATATCAAATAAATATTCTATTAATTGTAATTATTTTTCAACACTTAATACATTTGACCCAGATTGGGTACCTTTTTATTCTGATTTTGATGATACCTATCACTCATATTACAATGTGTCTAGACAAGATAGCTAACAAATACGAGGAGACCAATAATTTCCCTAGCGGAAAATTATCGCTCACGACAACCGTTATGTGTCAACCAAAGCACCAAGCTTATGGTTAAGCAGTTTTTGCAAACAAAAACAATTTTAAAAAGATTAGTTCAAAAATATATTTGCTAACAGCAAACTAAAAAAAACTTATCAGTTA
>JAMOQG010000119.1 GCA_027064135.1 Peptostreptococcaceae bacterium
CGATAGACACATCTTCAAAAGGCTTCTCAACTGTCGTGGGAACTTTGGCAATGCTTAATACTTTACCGCTTTTATCACATAAATATGATTTTGTGGTAGTAGATCCGATGTCGGTGATTAAGGAAAACAAACTAGTATTCAATGTTATAGATGTAAACAATATCTTCGTTATTTTGGCTGTAATTAGCTGAAATAGATACAATTAGTTTTCCATTTTCAATAACAAAACCTGATATATGTTTATTAAGAATAGTACAACCTACGTACCTAAATTTTTTATCAAAAATTCTAAATAATGTTTTATTCGAGTCTTCTGTTCTGCTATAAGTCCATAGATTTCCATTCGAATCAAATTTCAAATCTTCTATAGTTGGATAATATTTGGGAATTTTACCTGTTTTAAAACTTGGATATTTTTTCTTAATTTCCTTATATTCATTTTTTATGATTTCTATTGATCTTTTACTCGTCTTTACTTTATCAATTGGATAGTTAATTTCGGTAATTTTAGTACCTTTAAAAGTACAAATATCAATATTAATATTATTAGAAATTTCCATTTTATTGAGTGCAACGATCTTGTTTGTATTATCTATACTTTCCAATAATTTTCCGCTGCAAGTATCAATAACTCTCGGATCAAATTTGATTTTACCCACATTAGATATTAGCTTTACATTTGTAAAATCGTTAGTTATTTCATAAAATTCAGAATTTATTGAATAATTACGATAATCACGGTATTCTATATAAGACAATATTTTATTTCCATCTTCAAATAACTCACACGAAATAAATCTAGGAATGTTAGGAATTGAAAACTCTTTAATAAAGTTAAATTTATTATCAAATTCAATAAATTTTTGTTTGATGACATCAGTTGCAATAAAATAATCAGGGAAAAAAGAGATTGATGATAAATACAAAAATTCTCCTGGTGCTTTTCCCTTTTTACCCATTTTACCAAGAAAATTTCCTTCCAAATCGTAGCAAAATGCTGTCATTTGATTTCTATCTATCAAAAGAATATTCTTATTGCTTGCCTGCATAAAACTAATATTATTACAGCCATCTTCATATGCAGAAATTTTGCAACATTTGCTCAAATTAATTTCTAAACCTCTATCTTTAAATTGTTTTGAACATGACAATAATAAAAGGAATAGACTAATCCTAATTATTTTTATTTTTCCAAATCTCATAATTGTGCCTCGCTTCATCACATACCTCCTTAGCTATTTTTTTAGGATTACCCGTATATTTAAAATTTTTTCCAAAACAATAATGACAAAAAATCGTCCCCCCCCTTAAATTTAATAAAATTAATATGTTTTTTTGATAATAAGTTGTCAAATAGTTTTTTGCTCCCTCTGAAATTTGCGTTCACTTTTTTACTTTTATACTCGTGGGAATTGGTGCTAAAAAGGAATTGTTTAATGAATAGTCTCGGAGAATTAAGAGAAGGAAATTGCCATTCCCGTCCATTTTGTCATTCCCATTTCCGTTGTCATTCCCGTACATTTTGTCATTCCCGTGAAAGCGGGAATCTTCTTTTTTCCTTTCCCCTC
>JAMOQG010000120.1 GCA_027064135.1 Peptostreptococcaceae bacterium
TTGGAAATCTTAAACCTTGAGAATTACCCCAATTTGAAAGTGTAGCTGTCATGATACAACTCCTTATATTTTGTATATCCGA
The DNA here is from genome assembly GCA_027064135.1 of Peptostreptococcaceae bacterium. Classification (GTDB taxonomy): domain Bacteria; phylum Bacillota; class Clostridia; order Peptostreptococcales; family Acidaminobacteraceae; genus HSG29. Next base: position 83 of record JAMOQG010000120.1, read on the forward strand.
AGTATATCATAATATTTAGATAAAGTCAATGTATAACGGTTGAGTTGAGAAATAAATGCCTTTTTAGCAGTTCTTCAACTCTTGTAAATTTCTTTTACAAGAGTATCCCAATAGCTCTAAAAAATTGCCGAGGGCATTTATTTCTCTCCAATGCTTTATTATCTTATATCTTAATAATGGCTTTTAGTTTATTTTGAAGTTTAGCAATACTCACTAAATCAGTTGGATATATAGAAATTAATTTTATATTATACTTTTTACAAAGCTTTTGTTTTAATTTTATTTTTTTATCATATTCTGGATTACCTTTTAATCCAAAATATTCTATGAAAATATGATTCACTAAAAAATCTCCTCGATAATTACCTTTAGGATAATGAGGTTCTCTTTCATGCTCAATATTATTATCATATAGAAAATCATCAATAGTTTTTTCACCTAATGAAAAACAAATGTGACCATCTTTTGCAACAGTTTGTGTTCCCCTGCTTGTTCTTCTTGTATTATTTTCTAAAACACCAGCTTCAATTAAAGCTTTTAGCCAAGAGTCTTCAAATAAAGATTTAATCCTATTAATTGTTGGTTTTTTTTCTTTCATTAATTTTAAAACTTGATAAAGTTCATTAGAATTCAAATTAACTAACTCACCTTTCTCACCGTAATTTTGAGAGGGTATTATTTTTATAATTGATACTAAGTCTTGAATATATTTGATAATATCTTCTTTTGAAAGATTTTCATAACCCGTATTTTGATAAATTATATTTATTAAACAATCTTTACAGTAATCTAAATTATTAATTCCTAATTTTTTAACCATTGGAAATGGTAAACTACTTTCAATGAATACTTGATTGCAAAGCTTACAATTTTTAACAAGAGGTTTTCTTATTTTGGAAGTAAGTTTTAACTGTTTTGCTCGAGATATAGCAAAATTCATAATTATATTATACCAAGCATATTGCTTACATAATGGGTCGGTATTTTTATATTCATTAAGTATATCACTAGAAATTATTTTTTTAATATCATTAGTTATTTCAGCATACCAACCCCATTGATACTGTTCAATGAGAGTGGATATTTTAATATCAAGGTTACTATTCCACCATTTTAAGATATATTTATTCTCAGCATAATATATTGGTGCATCAAGTGAATAAAAACCATTCTCTTCTAAATTTTTATTCAGAGTTTGTCCTTTTATGTAAGATAACGGTTGTCGTGAGCGATAATTTTCCTTTAGGTGAATTATTCGCTTCTCGTATTTGTTAGGTTTCAGTAGATATAGTTTCAAATATTTCCAGTTTTAATAATTCATCAAATTCATTATCGTCTAATATAAATTTTATAATTTTTAATAATAGATCATCACTTATCTTACCTTCTGCTAACCATACAACTATATTTTCCATTTCTAAGACAAATCTTTTAATACAATAATCGTAGCCATTTAATTCTAAAAAATATGC
>JAMOQG010000121.1 GCA_027064135.1 Peptostreptococcaceae bacterium
GTCAATCCTTTAAATTATTATCTAAGAAATGTTGGAATATAAATTGTAGAGCCGTATACGAGACCCGTATGTACGGTTCAATGAGAGGGAGGTAATTCTTAGCAATTGCTTCTCTACTCTATTTTTTGTTAATATGAATCATATAAAAATTATCTATTTGATTTAGAAAAAAGTTTTCAATAGTATCCATTAAACCGTGTTTTTCGTAAATGAAATCTAAAGAAGTTATAGAATCATGAATTTTATCTTTTAGTGATAAAACATTTAATTTAAGAAGCCCAGAGTTACTGATTTCGATTCCAATTTGGGATAAATTAAAATGGAATTTGTGTATTTCAGATAAAAGATTTTTGCTGTAAATTGTATTGAATTTGCGATCGTAAGCTAATAAGTTCATATAATATTTATTGTATTTTTTTACTAATGATATTAGATCGTCAATATAATAATTAGTATCATTGTTATGATTTTTGGTGTTATTATTTTGATGTTCTCTTAAAGCATTATAAAATTCATCAATAATCTCTAAGTATTCACTTGATTCAAACATTTTACTGTTAAATGAAGTGATTGATCTTTCTATTCTTTGAGTGGTTGAATTATGTGATTTATAACTTGAATACATTATTTTATTAGTTGGTCTACTAATTTTTACAGCCATGATAACACCTCCTCTTACTGATATTATCGGCATTCTTTAATAATTTATTATAAAAAATATTGATTTAGTAAAATTTAATGAAATTTGAGATTCACCTCAACGGTTCACAATATTGTTAAAATATGATAATATAAAAAGTAAAGGGGAATAATTATGAAAAGAATTTTAAATGATATACGGACTGCAATTCAAAATTGTGAAATAGTTAATGAAAATGACAATATATATATTAGTAAATTTTTTATGTCTAAATTAAATATAAGCAGGATAATAGAGTTTGTTGAAAATGAAAATTTTAATGTTAAAGAAATTTTTACTATTTTTGAATCTCTTTTAGAAAAAATTGCCGATGATACTATGCCTGAAAATCCGATTAATCATTTTTATGATTTCGCTTTAGAGAAAGCTTTTCCTGATGTTATGGAAGAAAAAGTTAATGAAAAATATAATAAAGTAACTATTGTTTATTTGGAAATATTAAGGTGTTTTATTAAATATGAAAAAAATAATGACATTGATACTTGGCAAAGTAAATATGGAATTAAATTTTTATCAAGAAAAGAGATTAGTGAAATTGAAGATCCGACTGAATATTTAAAATTTATGAAATATTATAAAAACGAATATGTTGAGGAAATGATGAAACTAAATCAAGAAATATCTGGTTATACAACTTTTGATCATATTTGTGGTGTTCATTATTTAAGTTTGAATGTAGCAAGACAACTTAAAAAAGCTGGAATTAAAGTTGATTTAGGAAGAGTTTCAGGTGCTGCTGCTGGACACGATATAGGAAAGTATGGTTGTAAAAAGAATGAACAACATAGAGTTGCTTATTTTCATTATTATTATACTGGTGAATGGTTTAGAAATAGAAATATTGTATATATAAGAAATGTTGCTATTAACCATTCAACATGGGATTTGGAACTTGAAAATCTTTCGATTGAATCTTTAATTTTAATATTTGCTGATTTTCGAGTAAAGGCAAGTAGAGATAAAGATGGAAATGAAATAATGAAATTTTATACTCTTGATGAAGCGTTTAATGTAATTTTAAATAAACTTGATAATGTTGATGAGAAAAAAGAAAATAGATATAGAAAAGTATATAGTAAACTAAAAGATTTTGAGAATTATTTATTAGATTTTTCAATAAATATTGAACCAAATGAAAAGGATAATAAAGTCATTCAAATCGAAAAAAAATTATATCCAATTATGAATGGTGAAGAAATAATTGAAAACACAATATTTTTATCAATAAAACATAATATTGAGTTAATGAATAGATTAAGAGATGAAGCCTCTTTGAGTAAGCTTCTTGAAGAAGTAAGAAATACAAGAGATGCTAATGTGATTAGAGGATATGTTGAAGTTTTTGATGAATATTTTACTTATTTAACTCAAAAGCAAAAAATAATTATTATTGAATTTTTATTTAGAAATTTAATTTCAAAAGAAGAGGATATAAGAGAGCTCTGTGGTAAGTTAATAGGCAAACTAATTTCAACATATGATGAAAAATTAAGAAAAGAATTGCCTGAACAAGCTTTAAGAGAACAAGCTGATTATACAACTTTGGAGTTGTTTGAAAAATTTGTGGAGAAAGCGTTGAATCCTCCTGAATCAATTATTGAAAAACACAGAGAGTTAATTAGTTATAGTTTAAGAGAAATTGTTTTGGGTTATTTTGAAAATTTGCCTGATGAAAAGATGTCTGATAGTATTAATATTTTATTGAAATATTTTAATGATGAAAGAATGAATGAAAAATGGGAATTTTATTTATTAAAATTAACAAGAATTTTAAGATATGAAAAATTTTCAAGAAAACAGCGTGAAGAAATTATTAAATTTATTATGGAATTAGTATTTTCAAGTGATAAAAAATTAAAATTGAGAGCTTTGAATACGCTTTTTGAAATATATCCTTATTTGGAAGAGGATGAATTTGAACTTTTTCATTTAAGACAGTTGGTGGAAGAAGGTATTTTTGATAAAAAAGATCCTGCTGAAAATTTTGCATGGTTTAAATTATCAGAGCGTATTTCAGTTGAAGATAAAATTCTTGATAAATATAGAAAAATATGTTTAGATGATTTGAAATATACTTCTGATATATTTTTAAGTAATTTAAAAACTGCTACTTATGCAATTTCAAAAAGATTTCAAATTGAACTTTTACTGAGAAATACAATTTTACATGATTATAGTAATACTTTCTATATGGCTCAACATTTATGTAATCTTTTAAAGGTAAGTGCTTTTGAAAATGTTAGAAATACAGCAGGTAAAGGGTTAATTTCAATATTTCCTCATTTATCATTTGAACAAAAAAATGATATTGTTGTTGAATTGATTAGATCTTTAGAAATGGAGAGTTATGAATTTACTAAATATATACCTGAGTATTTAGGAAGACTTTTATTGCATTTAAAACCAATAGAATTTGATGAAATAGTTGATCATTTTTATAGTCAGCTAGCAACTAATAACGTGAAATTAATAGCATTATTTCAAAAAACTGCAGGTGTTTCAATTTCTAGATATTCAAAATATAAATTAGTTTATAAAGAAAATTCTTTTAAGCATAAAAAAAGGTTAGAAAGATTAATTGGTATTATTTTATCTGGTTTTTCGCATGATGAATCCTTTGATACTCAGATAGCTTTAAATGTTATTGGAATAGATATATTTAAATCTGAAATATTGACATTAAATGAAAAAAAGGAAATTTTTGATATTGTAATAAAAAAATTAATTACTTTAATTACAGAAATTGAGGAAACAAATGATTTGTTATTTATTAATAATTCTTCTGCATTAAAAGAAATATATAATTTTATTTCAGAATATAGATTTCTTTATAAAAAACTTGATATCAATGAATATAAAAAAGTTGCTATTTTTCCTGGAGCATTTGATCCTTTTTCAAGAAGTCATAGAACTATCGCGCTTGAAATAAGAAATATGGGTTTTGAAGTTCAATTGGCAATTGATGAATTTTCATGGTCTAAAAAAACGCAACCTAATATTATTAGAAGAAATATTGTTAGAAGATCTATTGCAAAAGAGCTAGGCATATTTATTCTACCAAAAGAAATATCAATAAACATTGCTAATAGTGAGGACGTTTTAAAAGTTAAAAAAGACTTTAAAGATACTGTTGTTTATTTAGCTGTAGGTAGTGATGTATTAATTCATGCGTCGGCATATAATAATTCTAAATCAGAAATAACGAATTTACCTCATGTTGTTTTTGAAAGGCCTCATATGATGAGCGAAGTTGATCATAAAAAATTAAAAGATGTAATTGGAAGATTACCAGAGGAAACTATAAGAATAGAATTAGGTAGAGAATATGAACATATTTCTTCGACGCAAATAAGAAATTATATTGATACTAATAGAGATATTTCTGATTTAGTTGATCCATTTGCAGAAAAATATATTTATGATAATAGACTTTATAAAAAAGAACCACAGTTTAAAAATATTGTTACAACAAAATCAATTAAAGTTGAAATTGTTGAAGAGTTTTCTGAAACACTTTTAATGGAAATTAGCAAAATTTACGATATAGCATCAGATGCAATGTATGAAAAATTCGAAAAAGTTTCAATGAAAAAACATTTTAGGCTTTTAATAATTAGAGATATCAAAAAAAATGGTGAAATTATAGGTCTTTCAGGGTTTCATACAATTAAATCATCAGAGATAACTACTGAATTTAATAGTGAAATGGTAATGAATTATGTTATAGAAAATTCTGTTGGAAGAATTATTATTATTGATTTTATATTTAAAAATCAATTTTCGGATTATAAAGATTCTTTACAAATGACTTTAGCTGAAACACTTTCATATGTAATTGAAAAAGATTATAGTTATTGTATCTATATTGATAAAATAAGGAAAAATATTAATAAAGAAATTAAAAGAGTATTAAATAATCATGGATTTATTGAAGTTGAAAATAACGATGAAGAAAATATTCCTTATGTTGTAAATATGACTGCTCCAATTGTTCTTAATCTTGATATTGAATCAATGTTTAAAGATGAGTTTAAAAATAATGAAAATATGCTTTTAGTGCTTAAAAAGACTAGAAGAAGATTACAAAAAGCTATAACAAGTTTATATAGAGGTAAGTTATTAATGAATTATAGTAGAACAATGCTTCATGAAAATTTAATAAAAGAAATTTGTGAAGTAAATAATGTATCTACTGTACCATCTGAAACTCGTAATTATGGTAAAGCTATGTGTATTCCTTTTGGAGCTATTTTTAAACAGGGAATAATTCCTAATACAGTTACTAAAACTTTGCATGTTGAAAAATATTTTAATGAAGATCTGTCTTTTCATGAAATTAAAGCTTCACCGTATTATATGTCGATTGAAAATCAAATAAAAATGATAAAATCATTTAATAGACCTGTTATTTTAGTTGATGACTTATTGAATAAAGGATATAGAATAAAAGTTTTGGAGCCATTATTAAAGAAACACGATATTAAAGTTGAAAAATTGATTGTTGGTATAATGAGTGGTAAAGGAAAAGCGTTAACTGAAAAGAAAGATTATGATGTGGCATCAGCGTATTTTCTTCCAAATATTAAAGTATGGTTTTATGAAAGTAAATTATACCCATTTATTGGTGGTGATGGTGCATGGAAAGAAAAAGAACCACTTAGAAATTTTATAGAATCAATTAATATGATTATGCCATATACTAACCCGCATTATATTGAAGATATTGATAAAGATGGAATTATAGCGATTTCAGAGGTAGCATTAAGAAATGCGTTGGATATTATGAGAGTTGCTGAATTTGAGTATCAGAATACTCATAATAGAATGCTTACTTTAGAAAGACTTGGCGAAGTATTAATAAGTCCTAGAATACCAGATAAAGGAAACAATATATCTTATGATATGTATGTCAAACCTAGTGATTATATTTTGGAAGATATTAATTTACTTAATAGACTAAGATAATATTTGGAGGAATTATGGATAAAAAACAGATATATTTGGATAATGCAGCAACAAGTAAAATTAAACCTACTTCAGTAAGAGAAGCAATGATTAATTATTATGACAATATTGGATGTTCTCCTGGAAGAGGCGGGTACCAGCAATCTTTGGAGGCTGGAAGAATACTTTTAGAAGCGAGGATGTCATTTTGTGAACTTTTTAATTTTGATAAACCTGAGAATGTTATCTTTACTCACAATATAACATATGCTATAAATATGATTTTAAAAGGAATGTTGAAAAAAGGTGACCATGTAATCACTACAATGATGGAGCATAATGCAATAATAAGGCCTTTAAATCAGATGATTAATGATTTGGAAATTGAAGTTGATTTTGTTAAAGGAAATGAAAAAGGTGAAGTTAATTTAAAAGATATTGAAAATTTGGTTAAAAAAAATACACGACTTATTGTTACTACACATGCTTCAAATGTAACAGGGACAATATTGCCAATAAAAGAAATTGGTGATTTAGCTAAGAAAAAAAATATTGTTTATATGGTGGATTCAGCTCAAACTGCAGGAAGCATTGAAATTGATTTAAAAGAATTAAATGTAGATATTTTAGCTTTTACTGGTCATAAAGGTTTATTCGGACCTACTGGAACTGGTGGATTTATTATAAAAAGTCCAATTGCGAATCAAATTGATTCTTTTATGCAGGGAGGGACAGGAAGTATATCAGATAAAGATATACAGCCAGATTTTTTACCGGATAAGTTTGAGAGTGGTACTACAAACACAATTGGAATTGCTGGTTTAAAAGCTGGAGTTGATTCAATTTTGAAAATCGGAATTGATAATATTCATGAAAAGAAAATGAAACTTACAAAACAACTTATTGATGGATTTTTAAAAAATGATAGAATTCAAATTAAAGGCGTATTAGATATTGAAAAGCGAGTTTCTACTGTTTCTATTTATATTGAAAATTATGATTTAGGAATGCTGAGTTTTGAACTTGATGATCAATATGGAATTATGACTAGATCAGGTCTTCATTGCGCTCCATATGCTCATAAAACAATTGGAACATATCCGGAAGGAACATTAAGATTTTCAGTAGGATATTTTAATACTGAAGATGATATCGATAGTACAATTAATGCGATAAATAGAATATTAAAATAAGTTTCTTTTTTAAGAAGCTTTTTTGTTTGATGAAAAAAGTGTTTTATGGTATGATGATGCAAACGGTTGCATAAGGAGGAAAAATGATTAATAAATATGCATTGAAACATAGACCAATTAGCAATATGTGTTTTGCTTATAATGAAAAAGATATTGAAATTAGATTTCAAGCTAAAACTGGTGATTTAAAAAAAGTAGAGTTATTTTACGGTGATAAATATGATTTTAATAATTTAAAAACTATTGAAATGGAAAAAATATTTTCTGATTTTGAATTTGATTATTTTGTAATAAGAGTAAATGTTGAGAAAAATAGATTAGCATATTTATTTAAACTTTATGATAATAAAATTGTAGGTTATTTTACTGAGTGGGGTTATGTAAGTGAATTAGATTTAAGGGATGAAGAAATTATTCAAAAGTATTTAATGCACTATCCATATATTAATAAAATTGATATTCATAAAGTTCCTGATTGGGTAAAAGGAGCTGTATTTTATCAAATATTTCCAGAAAGATTTTATAACGGAAATGATTTAATAAGTCCAAAAGATAAGGTTTCTTGGAATTCAGAACCAACTAGAGAAAATTTCTTTGGTGGAGATCTAGAAGGTGTATATCAAAAATTAGATTATTTAGCTGATTTAGGAATTAATGCTATTTATATGACGCCAATTTTTAAAGCAACAACTAATCATAAATATGACACTATTGATTATTATGAAATTGATCCTCATTTTGGAACGAAAGATACTTTAAAAAAACTTGTTAAAAAAGCGCATAGCTTAAATATAAAAATTGTTCTTGATTCAGTATTTAACCATTCAGGATATATGTTTGATAAATTTGTAGATGTTAAAGAAAAAGGAGAAAAATCAAAATTTAAAAATTGGTTTTATATTAATGATTTTCCGATTGATGAAAAGAAATTAAATTATGAAACATTTGGTTTTGAACCTAAAATGCCAAAACTTAATACATCAAATCCTGAAGTTTTTAATTATCTTTTAAATGTTGCTAAGTATTGGATTGAGGAAACTGATATTGATGGATGGAGACTTGATGTAGCAAATGAAATAGATCATGAATTTTGGAGAAAATTTAGAAAAGTTGTTAAAAGCGTAAAAGCTGATGCATATATAGTAGGTGAAGTGTGGCATAATTCAAATTCATGGCTTCAGGGAGATCAATTTGATTCAATTATGAATTACCCTATTCAGACTGCATGTTATGAATATTTTGCAAAAGAAATTATTGATATTGAAACATTTAAATATAAAGTGAATAGAACATATTTTGATTATGCAACACAGGTTAGTGAAGTTATGATGAACTTACTCGACAGTCATGATACACCAAGGTTTATCACCGAATCTGGTGGAGATAGTAATAAACTTCTAATGGCATTTGTCTTTGAACTTTTTTATTTAGGATGTACTTCAGTGTATTATGGTACAGAAATTGGACTTGAAGGTAAAATGGATCCAGAATGTAGA